>JBIOXP010000398.1:0-5699 GCA_044869705.1 Binatia bacterium
CCGTGACAGCCGAAGAAAAACGATTGCAGGACGACAGTCTCCACAAAGTCAACTGGAAGCGCTGGGGACCCTATTTGGCGGAACGCCAGTGGGGCACAGTTCGGGAGGACTACAGCGCCTACGGCAAGGCGTGGGACTATTTTCCGCACGATCACGCGCGCAGCCGCGCCTATCGGTGGGGCGAAGATGGTATCGCTGGAATCGCCGATCGCCATCAGTATATCTGTTTTGCGCTCGCCCTTTGGAACGGCAAGGATCCAATTCTAAAAGAACGGCTATTCGGACTTACGGGTAACGAGGGCAATCACGGCGAAGACGTAAAAGAATATTATTATTACCTCGACTCCACACCGACCCACTCGTATATGAAGTTTCTTTACAAATATCCACAGCGGGAGTTTCCTTACGGCAAACTGGTCGAGGAAAATCGCCGGCGCAACAAGCATGACCCGGAATTTGAGTTGATCGACACCGGCATCTTTCATGAGAATCGTTACTTCGATGTTTTTGTCGAGTATGCGAAAGCTGGTCCCGAGGATATTCTGATCCGCATCGACGCGGTCAATCGCGGTCCCGATGTTGCCGAACTGCACCTGCTGCCCAACATCTGGTTTCGCAACACCTGGTCATGGGGACTCGACGAGCGCAAGCCCAGACTGAGACGCGATGCTGCGGCGGAAATCGCCGCGATTCGTCTGGATCACTATTACTATGGCTCGCGCTGGCTTTACTGTGAAAATAATCCAAGGTTGTTATTCACCGAAAACGAAACCAACCATCGTCGCTTGTTCGATGCTGACAATGCCTCACCGTACGTCAAAGATGCATTTCACGACCTGCTCGTGACCGGCAATCAAACCGCGATCAATCCGGCCGAGCACGGCACCAAAGCGTCGGCGCATTATGTCGCGACGGTCATACCAGGAGAAAGCATGACCGTGCGCCTGCGGCTTTCCGCGGCCGCGCCGTCCGGCGCGCAAATTCTCAATGGCACGTTCGATGAACAGATCGCTCAACGGCGCGCTGAAGCGGATGAATTTTACCAGAAGATCATTCCTGAGGATCTCGCCACCGATCAGCAAAACATAATGCGGCAGAGCCTTGCGGGACTGTTATGGAGCAAACAGGTTTACAATTACGATCTCAATCGCTGGCTCAAAGGTGATCCGGCCACTCCCGAGCCGCCAAAAGAGCGTCTGAACGGGCGCAATCACGAATGGCGCCATCTGTACAACTCGGATGTCATATCGATGCCGGACAAGTGGGAATATCCGTGGTACGCGGCTTGGGATCTGGCATTTCACTGTATCGCTTTGGCTCTGGTGGATGCCCAGTTCGCTAAGGAACAACTCCTGCTGATGACGCGCGAGTGGTATATGCATCCGAACGGACAACTGCCGGCTTACGAGTGGGCATTCGGCGATGTCAATCCGCCGGTGCACGCTTGGGCTGCGTGGCGTGTGTACAAACTCGAAATGAAACGGCAGGGGAACGGCGATCGCAACTTTCTCGAACGAATCTTCCATAAGCTCCTGTTGAACTTTACCTGGTGGGTCAATCGCAAGGACACCGAAGGCCGGAATGTTTTTCAGGGCGGCTTTCTCGGTCTCGACAATATCGGCGTTTTCGATCGCAGCGCACCGTTGCCCACCGGCGGGCACATCGAGCAGTCCGACGCCACCAGTTGGATGGGCATGTATTGTCTCAATATGCTGGCGATCGCGCTTGAATTGGCGAAAGAAAACTCCGCTTACGAGGACGTGGCGAGCAAGTTTTTCGAGCACTTTGTTTATATCTGCGAAGCGATGAACTATCTTGGCGGGCAGAAAATCGAGTTATGGGACCGCGAGGACGGTTTTTACTACGACGTGCTGCAGTATGATAATGGCAAAAGTATCCGGCTCAAGGTTCGTTCGATGGTCGGGCTCATTCCGCTCTTCGCCGTGGAGACTCTCGACCCGAACGTCGTCGAAAAACTCCCGGGGTTCAAGCGCCGCATGCAGTGGTTTATAGAAAACCGACCAGGGCTAAGCGAGCATATCGAGACCGAAACGAGCGAGGACGGACCGCGCCGTTTTCTTTCGCTCGTCAATCGGCACCGGCTGAAACGCGTATTGGGTTACATGCTCGATGAGAAAGAGTTCCTGTCGCCATTCGGCATTCGCGCTCTGTCCCGTTATCATTCAGATCATCCTTACAGATTACCCGTCAACGGCACGGAATATCGCGTCGATTATGAGCCGGCGGAATCGAGCACGGGACTGTTCGGCGGCAATTCCAATTGGCGCGGGCCGATTTGGCTACCGGTCAATTATCTGTTGATCGAGTCGCTGCAGAAGTTTCACTTCTTTTTGGGCGGCAATTATAAAGTCGAATGTCCCACGGGCTCGGGCCAGTTGGCGGATCTCTGGGACATTGCCGGGCAAATTTCTCAGCGTCTGACGCGGATTTTTCTGCGCGACGAGAGCGGCCGCCGGCCGGTCTTTGGCGGCACGGAAAAGTTCCAGAGCGATGATCACTGGCGCGATCTCATCCCGTTTCACGAATATTTTCACGGCGATAACGGCGCCGGGATCGGTGCCAGTCATCAAACCGGCTGGACCGCCCTCATTGCCAAACTGATCCAGCAGTACGGGGAATAGGAGGTCGTCAGACGTCAGCTACAAGCTAAATTGCCGCGAGACGAACAAAGTCTGTCACTTTCTGATCCGTACCGCAGAATTCGGCAACGTCCTCAATGGCCTGCGCAATTCTCTCAACGACAATCGTTATCGTAACCAACTGCTTCGATTTGACATCTAACCATTTACGGCGAACTGGTTCGCCAACGGGCAACTGACATTTGACAATTGACAGCCGGAGGAATTCCCATGGACTTCGATTTGATCGTCATCGGCGGTGGAACCGCAGGACTGAATGCGATGAAAACCGCGCATGCTCTGCGCGCCAAAATCGCCATTGTCGAAGAGCAAGATTTTGCCGGCACATGCCTCAGAACCGGTTGAATTCCCAAAAAGGTGCTCGTGAGCACCATCGAGCTTTTTACTCGCGCTCGCCGCGCGAAGGAGCTCGGCATTAAGGGAACAGAGAGTTTAGCGCTCGATTGGCCGGCCGTGATCGCCCGCAAAGACGCGATCGTGAAAAGTTGGTCGACCGGGAAGAATGCCACCCCGGAGAAACTCGGCGTTCCGGTGCTCCGCGGTCACGCGCGTTTTACCTCTCCCCATGAAATCAGTGTGGACGGCAAAACCTATTCGGCCGAGAAGTTCATTATTGCCACAGGATCACAACCTGCACGGCCGCAGATCCCGGGCGCCGAATACGGCATTACCAGTGACGAGCTGATCCACCTGAACCAACAGCCGTCGCGCATGGTGGTTGTCGGCGGTGGTTTTATCGGGCTCGAGTTTGGTTTTGCGCTCGCTTGGGCCGGAACCCAGGTCACGATTCTGCAATCGGGGTCGGAAATCGCTCCCGCGCTTGATCAGGAGATTCGCGCCATATTGCTCGAATCCGCCGCCAGGGCAGGCATTGCGGTCAAGACCAATGTCAAAGTAACCCGAATTGGCAGCGACAAGACTGTCGAAACTGAAATCGGCGGTCGCATAGAAAAATTTTCCGCCGATCAAGTGCTGCTCGCCACGGGAAGACCGTCGAATGTCGGGCCGCTCAATCCCACTGCGGCGAAGATCGAGCTCGATCGAAGTGCGGTAAAGGTCAACGAATACCTGCAATCAGTAAGCGCGCCGCATATCTACGCGGTAGGCGATTCGGCCGGTAAACGTCAGCAATCTCCGGTTGCCTGGTACGAAGGCCCCATCGCAGCGCACAATGCAGTCAAAGGCAATGAGCGCAGAGTCGATTTCACCGTCTTCCCGACTGCCATATTTACGATTCCCGCCGTCGGCCAGGTCGGACTCACCGAGGCCGAAGCGCTCGAGCGTGGAATCAACGCAAAAGCCAGTAAACTTCCGTACGAACACAATCCTGCGGCGGGCGTGCGCAACGAAACCGAGGGGCTGGTCAAAGTGGTCTATGAGCAAGGGACTGAGCGCATTTTAGGCGTGCAAGTCGTCGGCGCCCACGCTGAAGATACGATTCAGATTGCCGCGATGGCGATGAACGGCGGGTTGACAAAATCACAAGTTGGCGTAATGCACTATGTTTTCCCGACCTTCGGCGGCGCCATTTTTGATACTATGGCCAGTTAACGACTCTCCTGTCCTTATAGCCGTGCCAACTTACCGCTCCAAAACACTGCTAGTCGCACTCGCGCTTGGTTTCACGACGCTCGCGTTCATCGTCGCCAAAACCGGTCGCGATGCGCTCTTTTTTCAAGGTAGCGGCGGCTTGCTGCAACTGCCGCTGATCTACCTCAATATCGGCGCGGCTTCTTTGCCACTGGCGATGGTCTTTGTGAAAACGATGAAGATATGGGGCGCGCGCCCGGCGCGCCTGAGTGTGTTCACGCTTGCCGCCGCCGTCATGATGCTGGCTTCACCCTTTTTACAGCCGGGAGACAACAAGCTGCTTCTCGGAATTTTCATGTTTATTCCGGCGATCTTCGGCTTACTGTTTGCGAGCCTATGGCTGCTCGCCGCGGATATTTTCGACAAGACTGACAAAAGCCAGGCCGCTCGTGCCTTCAGCAAAATCGGCGCGGCGACCCTCGCGGGCGGCATGAGCGGCGGTTTGATTTCAAAAGCGCTCGCGCCGCATTTCGACCCCCAATGGATGATCTTCTTGGGCGGTATCGTAATTTTCGGCGTCATTGGGCTGATTCGGCATATCCACCGTCTATTCCCGAGCAACATCGTCGCGCAGCACGACCACACGACAGCCAAATTTGGCTTTGTCACGCTGCTGAACAACAAGTATGCCGTGACCTTGCTGCTGATTTCGATGACTGGCGCACTCGCCGGATTATTCATCGATTTTCAATTCTATGCCGCAGCCGCAAGCGCGACCATGGGATCGAAAGGCAACGCCAACTTCTTTGCCAATTTTTATATCCTGTTGAACTTCAGCTCGCTTCTGCTGCAGCTTTTCGCCACTCCAAAAATTCAAGACAAAGTCGGCCTGCGCGGCGGCTTGATGGTGCTGCCGTTTGCGCTAATCGGCGGCGCGACCTTCGCCACCGCTGCGGCAACCGCATTTAGCCGCTCGGTTTTGCGCGTTACAGAAGGCGGCCTACGATCCTCGGTGCATCGCTCGATTTGGGAACAAGCTTTTATTCCAGTGGACTCGAGCGAACGCTCCTCGGTTAAAATCGCCGTCGACGGAATCGCGGCGAGAATCGCCGAAGCGATCGGCGCCCTGGCGATTCTTTTTTGGCTCAAAAAAGTCGTTCCGGATGGCGTCATTAAGATGCCGCTCGATACCCGATGGATCTCCTGGGTACTGCTCGTCACCGTGATCGTCTGGTTATTCGTCACCCGGAAGCTTAACGTAGAGATGAAATCGGAAGCTGCGGACGTCAAACCGGTGTCGCCGCATGATATCGATTGCGAAAGATTTCCTGACCAGTGTCCGTGCACCACCGAGCTCGGCAAAGGCATCGCGTAACCGCTCACCCAAACCGTTCTTCGAGAAAGTTCAGACACCTGGCAGATCCCTCTAATAAGCGCTTCCCTCGTTACACGGCCTTTGGCCGTTACTCGGGATGCCGGTTTCCTGAGTACCCGCCGAAGGCGGAGTAG
>JBIOXP010000399.1:0-13816 GCA_044869705.1 Binatia bacterium
TAGAGAACATCGCGCACCTGTTTGCCGTCGCCGTAGAGCGTAATCGTCTGTTCCTCGAGAGCGCGAATCAAAAAGTGCGCGACCCAGCCTTGATCTTCATTACCCATCTGATGCGGTCCGTAAATGCAGCTCATGCGAAACACGACCGCAGGCAGTCCAAACGTCCGAGCATAGTCGATGATGTATTGATCGGCGGCGCCTTTGGAACAGCCGTAAGGGCTGTGTAGATCGAGCGGCCGGAGCTCATCGATGCCGTTGGCGCGCACGGTCATATCGTTGGGATAATAAATACCGCCCTCGCTGCTAAGCGCAATGTCTTCAAGGCCGCCATAAACCTTGTTGGTCGAAGTGAATACGAGCGGCGGCGGTTCGTCGGCCGCGCGCAATGCCTCGAGCAGGTTCAGAGTTCCCAGAGCGTTAACGTCGAAATCGTGGCGCGGGTTGGCAAGACTCGTGGTCACCGCGACCTGAGCCGCAAAATGAAAAACGTGGCTGGCATTCCGCACCGCCCGTCGTAGGGCATAAGGATTGCGGACATCGGCGAACTCCACTTGAACTCGTTCGCCGTGAGTGTCGAGCAGCCAGCGAAGATTCCGCTCCACGCCCGGGCGCGATAAATTATCGAGCACGAGAACGCGCTCGCCTTGCTCCAGCAGACGGTGCGCCAAATTGGTGCCGATAAAACCGGCGCCGCCGGTGATCAACACCGGTTGCGCTGGGCGGCTCCAGCTTCGTCGCGCGCCGGTCTGCGTCTCGAGCGCACCACGTACCGCCTCCAAACCGCCTTCCGACCAAAGCCTGCCGAGTAATTTCGCTGTGCCGTCGCTCCGCCGCAAACCAAAATGGTAGTCCCGGTCGTCGGCATGAAATCCTTCGCGCGTCGGGAATTCAGGATCCAAATCACGTGCGCAGTACCAGTAAACGCGCTCCACAGGGGTTTCGATGGCTTCGACGAAAATACGCAGCTGTTCATATTCGTCATGGCGCCAGGTCGAATAACCGGTTGAGGTAATCCATATCTCGGCGCCGGAGCGATGATGGTCCAGGCTTTGTTGCACGTTGTGGATCAAAGCCGGCCACCCTTCCCAGGTCACTTCTGAGGTCCCCGGGAAGCCGTGAATCCCCACGGCGTCGATATACTGCATCACGCCGCGGCGAAACATGAGTTCGAGCCATGTGGGATCGAACACGTTCAAGCCGGCCAAGACCGTGCGCTTGCCACGCCGTTGGGCCCAATAGGCGGCGCCGCCGAGCATGGCACAAAAGGTTTGCCAATGCGGATCGAGTGTACGATCCCATTCCGTCAAGCGGTCGGGCTCGTTCCACAGCTCAACCCAATCGAAAAATTCGCCGAAGCGCGTGATCAGGATATCGATAAAGTCGCCATACGATTTAGGATCCCATGGCGGCGCCGAAACCCGCGGCACCACGCCCTGAGCGAGGGAAGTGTAAAGAACGCAGGGAATGAGATTGACCTCACTCGCCAAACGCGGCAATAGCCAGTCGTACCAGGTGCTACCCTCGGGAGAATCCCACTCGGCCCACGAAACAATCGTACGCAGATCCGTGACGCCCATGGCGCGCAGATCAGCGAGAACGCTTTCCACTCCGTCACGATCATCGCGGCGAAAATATTCCACCATGCCGACGCGTGGCCCCGGCAGCGCATCCGGTTCCGCGGCTTGGGCACGGAGACTCGCGTGGCGCCGATGCCCCGCACCATTATTCGATGGAACAGAGCGTTTCTTCATAGCGTGAGCCCTCGTGCCGCAAGCTCGGCGCTGGCGCTTTCCACGCGATCATCGGCCAATTGACCTTCCAGCCAGGAAGCGAGATCCTCTAGGCCGCGGGCAAAGCTCACCTCCGGCCGGTAACCGAGGCACGAACGCGCCGCGCTGATATCGGCAAAACAATGGCGCACATCGCCGGCGCGATAGCGATGAGTGATTTGCGGTTCAATGTCATCGCGCCCGAGCAGTTGACCCATGCGCTCGGCGACTTCGCGAATCGTAATGGGCTCACCGCTGCCGATATTGAAAACAGATCCGGCCGCCTGCGGAACTTCCAGCGCGAGCCGGCAGGCGCGCGCGATGTCATAAACGGAAACGAAGTCGCGCCTCTGCTTGCCGTCCTCGAAGATCATCGGCGGATGATCATTCAGCAGACGCGAAGCGAAAATCGCCAAAACTCCCGTATACGGATTGGACAGAGCTTGCCGCGGGCCGTACACATTGAAAAAACGCAATCCGACGGTTGGAATATTGTACGCGCGGCCCACCATCAGACACATGCGCTCTTGAGCGTACTTGCTCAACGCATAAATAGATGTGAGCGAGGGCCTTGCGTCTTCTGTCGTCGCTATCGGTTCGAGGCATTGGCCCGCGTCATCGAAAATTTCCCATCGGCCCGACTTGAGTTGTTGCACGGGACGATCGGCTGGCGTGCAACGGCTGCCATTCGGCGCGCGATACAAGCCTTCGCCATAAATGCTCATGCTCGAGGCCACGATCAACCGGCCGAGGTCTTTTTTGGTGAGCGCTTCGAGCAACACGGCCGTGCCCAGCGCATTGATGTTCATGTACTTTTCAATTTCATACATGCTCTGGCCGACGCCCACCGCGGCGGCAAAGTGATAAACCGCATCGATGCCCTTGAGCGCGTGCTCAACCGCAACAGGCGATCGTAAATCGCCCTGTATCAGTTCGACGTCCCGATTCAGGTAGCTGGGTCTGCTCGAGGCGCCGTTATGAACTTGCGGAGATAACAAATCCAACGCACGCACTCGATGACCATGGCGGATCAACTCATCCGCCACGTGAGAGCCAATAAACCCGGCGCCTCCGGTTATCAAAACATTTTGCTGCTGCGCCATCTTTGCCTTCTTGCTTGTTGTTGCCCGATCAATCCAAGTTTCGCCCGGTGTAAATGCCCACGGCAGCTTCAAACTCCGCTTCTATGACCTTATGCAATTCAGACTGATCGGTACTCAATTCGGACAGATCGATCACCCTCGGCTTGCAGAGATAGATTTCGTGCGCCGGATTGGCGACGACCTCGAGCCCGCTCGAGCGAAGCAACGCTTCGACACATGAAGCATTGGGGACCCACCAATTGGTGGGATCGTGGGCTAATCGTTCTTCGACAAACGCCATCTTCGGCCACTTCTCATCGAGCAGAATTTCACGCTCTTCGAGACTCGGATCGGAACTTGCGCCGTTCATCAGTTTGCCCGGCATCGTAAGCGTCTGGAACACCATCAAACGCTTCACTTTGCGCGCAACGATATTGAGTGCGAGAAAGGGGTAACGAAGATGGTAAAAGACCCCCATGAACCAAACGAGATCATAGGTTTCTTTGAGACGCGCCAATTCATAAACCTGCATTTGTTTGAAGGTGATACGTTCCTCTAAAGCAAACTGATGCGCCGCCCAACGCGCTTGCTGTAAATAGTGACTGTCGACATCGATCGCGGTGACCATCGCGCCGCGCCGTACTAACTCAAAGCTGTAGAATCCAGCGTTACAGCCAATATCAATCACCGACCAGCCGGTAAGATTCGACGGAATGTGGGCTGATAATTGGGCCCACTTGTTGGCGGGAAAATCGCCCAGGGGATGATCCGGCGCCGTCTGTGCGCCGTTCGGTAAATGTAAGTTATGAAACCATGGCTTCAACTCATCGACGGCGTCGGTCGTAGTTTGCTGTTGCATCTCCCGAAGAGGTCTCCTTGCGCGGTTCAGTCGAGCAAGTTGAATGCCACCACTGGACACCAATCAATTGAGCAATTTTTAAGAGAGGTAAATCGAACATTCTATGATTTGATTATAGCGCCTGCGTAATATCGAGACGCCGCTGTAGAATGAGCGGTAAAAATCAACAAACCAGCGTTTCTGTCTGAATTCCTCCACAAGCTCTTGGTAATTTCGTAGCCGCGTGAGCACAACATCGTCGAGTTTTTTACTGGTACAACGCTTGCTCAAGGTGAAAAACATTCTGCGTCTGCAAGGGGCGGTCGTAGCGAACGGAGGGATTCCAATTGGAAGAACGTCGAGAACAGTTCGAATGTAGTTATTGCGGGCAAAAATTCAATTTTAAAAAAGATGCTGAAGACCACGAAAAGAGCTGCCCGGAGCGCGATAAAAGCCGAATCAGAGCGCAACTAGATCGATGAGGAGAGTCGACGAGCTGTGTTTCACAACTGATACAAGGCAAGGCTGAATGTCTCGCCGATGCAACATGAAACCGTGTAAACGTTTCCGCCAAGATCCAGGCATCGTTTCTGTTCTCGTATCACTGAGTTTTTCTTGTGCGCTACTCGCGCTCGTCTTGCCGATCGGACAACGGACGAGCTTCGGCGCATCTGCCGGAAATCCCAAAGAGAATGATCAATGGTTGCGACCCGCTAAAGACTACGCCAGCACGCGCTATAGCGATCTTGCCGATATCAGCAATGCGAACGTCAAGCAATTGAAGCTGGCGTGGAGTTTTTCCACCGGCGTTAACCGCGGTCAGGAAGCGGCACCCCTCGTGGTCGGCTCGACTATGTATGTGGTGACGCCGTATCCCAACATTCTCTATGCGCTCGATTTGTCGCGCGCCGGTGCACCATTGAAATGGAAGTACGAGCCCAAACCCGCAGCAGCGGCGCAAGGCGTTGCCTGCTGTGACGTCGTGAACCGTGGCGCCGCATACGCCGAGGGCAAAATCGTCTTCAACACCCTCGACGTACAAACCGTCGCTGTCGATGCCAATAGCGGTAAAGAAATTTGGAAAACCAAGCTCGGCGATATCAATCGCGGCGAGACCATCACGATGGCGCCGCTGATCGTAAAGAATAAGGTTCTGGTCGGTAACAGCGGCGGCGAAATGGGCGTGCGCGGCTGGCTCACCGCTTTGGACCTGAGCAACGGCAAGATCATTTGGCGGGCCTACAGCACAGGACCGGACAAGGACGTTTTAATCGGACCCCAGTTCAAGCCTTTTTACAAAATGGATCAGGGAAAAGATTTGGGTGTTTCGAGCTGGCCGCCCGATGCGTGGAAGATCGGCGGCGGCGCGGTTTGGGGTTGGATCTCCTACGATCCCGAGCTCGATCTTATTTACTACGGCACCAGCAATCCGGGACCCTGGAATCACGAACAACGTCCCGGTGACAATAAGTGGACGGCGACAATTTTCGCGCGCAAGCCCGACAGCGGCGCGGCGGTCTGGGCTTACCAGCTCTCGCCGCACGATCTTCATGACTATGATGGCATCAACGAAAATTTGCTGCTGGATCTCAATATCAAAGGACAAACCAGAAAGGTTCTCGTTCGACCGGAACGAAACGGCTACGTTTATGTGATCGACCGCGCCACGGGCGAAGTCTTATCGGCGACGCCGTTTGTTCATATCACCACCAGCAAAACCGTCGATCTCAAATCCGGACGTTTGATCTACAATGACGAGAAACAGCCGCAGCTTGGAAAAGTCATTCGAGACGTCTGCCCAGCGTCGCCGGGCGCGAAGGACTGGCAACCCTCTGCTTACTCGCCCAAAACCGGCCTTCTTTATATACCGCATCAGAATTTATGCATGGACTTCGAGAACGTCGAAGCCAACTATATCGCGGGCACGCCGTTCGTAGGGGCAAACGTGCGCATGTATGCGGGTCCGGGCGGTTATCGCGGCGAGCTCACCGCGTGGGATCCGGTCAAAGCGCAGCGCGTCTGGAGCATCAAGGAAAATTTTCCCGTCTGGAGCGGCGCTCTCGTCACCGCGGGTGATGTCGTCTTTTATGGAACCATGGACAACTGGTTCAAAGCCATTAACGCCCGCACCGGTGAAGTATTGTGGCAGTTCCGCACCGACTCCGGAATCATCGGTCAACCGATCACCTATCGCGGGCCGGATGGAAAACAGTACGTCGCCATCCTCGCCGGGGTCGGCGGCTGGTCGGGCGTAATCGTCGCGGCCGGACTCGACCCGAGGGACAGCTCTGCGGCGCTGGGCTTCGTCAATGCCATGCGAGACCTGCCCGAGCATACGACGAAAGGGGGCACGCTTTATGTGTTCTCCTTGCCGTAGGCTTCCTGTCTGGTTGCGAGCCTCGGGTTCCAAATTATGCGCAGCGAAATCGGCGGCGGAAATGCGCGCGCCGGCGATTCTGTTTCGCTCGATGACTTTAGTGATAGTACTGAGCGCCGCGGCCGCAGCCGGTTCTGATCGCGAGCTTCGCGTCTGCGCCGATCCCAACAATTTACCGTTTTCCAATCAGCGTGGCGAAGGCTTTGAAAATCGTATTGCCGAACTCATCGCGCGGGAACAAAACGCCGCGCTGCGATATGAATGGTGGGCGCAGCGCCGCGGGTTTGTCCGCAATACTCTGCGTGAAGGCCGCTGTGATCTCATCATCGGGGTTCCCGCAGGCTATGACCCGGTGCTGACGACGCGGGCCTATTACCGCTCCACTTACGCGTTTGTCTCTCGCGCGGACCGGCAATTGCGGATCGACTGGTTTGACGATCCGCGCTTACGTCAGTTGAAGATCGGCGTACAATTGATGGGCGACGACGGCGCCAATGCACCGCCCGCGCATGCTCTGGCTCGTCGCGGGATCATTCGCAACGTCGTCGGATACACGATCTATGGCGATTACTCGGAAGCCAACCCACCGGCACGCTTGATCGATGCCGTTGCT
This sequence comes from Binatia bacterium, assembly GCA_044869705.1. GTDB lineage: Bacteria > Desulfobacterota > Binatia > UBA9968 > UBA9968 > DP-20. The sequence goes on from JBIOXP010000399.1 coordinate 6,680, forward strand.
GCCGGCGCCGTCGATCTCGCCATTGCCTGGGGGCCGCTTGCGGGTTTCTTTGCATCGCGCGAAACGACGCCGTTGACGATTACGCCGGTCGCAAAGCCCACCGATCCCCCGGGCTTGCGCTTTACATTCGCGATTGCGATGGGCGTGCGCAAAAACGACACGGCATTTCGCGACGAGCTCAATCGAATCCTCGACAGTCGGCGCGCGGAGATAAAAAAAATCCTTGACGATTACGGCGTGCCGCAAGTGACGGAGCCGGACAAATGAGTTTGTCTGTGACCGCGCTTGTTGGCGACAGGCTGGCGCGTCCTGTTGCTTACTGCAGTTTGGGGCTTTGTTCCTGGTCGTTCGAAAAACAAGCGGCGCAGACATCCAGCCGCAAGAGCTTCTCACCGGAGATTGCTGGTCTCCGGCGCAAAATTTCACACTGCTGCGCAACGACCGCACGTTTTTTCCTCGCCGGCTTTTTACTGGCGAGCTCACTTTTGCTCGGTTGCGAGCGTGAACAGCGAAAGTTTAGCGATGTCGCTCCGTCAAGCGGGCGGCCGGCGCCGGTGCGGCAAACTGAGCTTCAACCGGGCGCACCGGGAGCTCCGTCGGCGGACGTGACTCCCGTTACTCTGCCATCAAAGGACGGCGAAGGACCGTTCGACAAAAATGCCTGGGCGGTTTCCGAAGGCAAGCGGCTCTTCACCTGGTACAACTGTGTTGGCTGTCACGCGAACGGCGGCGGCGGCATGGGACCGCCCTTGATGGACGATCAATGGATTTACGGCAGCGCTCCCGAGCAGATTCACGCGACCATTGTCGAGGGGCGGCCTAACGGCATGCCGGCGTTCGGCGGAAAAATTCCCGATCAACAAATCTGGCAGCTCGTGGCCTATGTGCGCTCGCTCAGTGGTCAGCTGCGTAAAGACGTGCGCTCCACGCGCAATGATCACATGTCCGTGCATCCATCGGATCAGGCAAGACGACCGGAGCAGCCGAAGTCATCGGGAGAGCCTAAATGAGAATTTTTCCCGCCAATCCCCTTCGCGGCGTCGGATCAGAAACCGCTGGCAGAATAAAAAATGATTCGATCTGCGCTTGATCCCGCAGGCCCCCAGGCCGGACACATTGCCGCGCTCTGGTGGTTTATGTTCTGGGTGTGCGTGGCGGTTCTCGCGCTCGTAACGGTGGCGCTGCTGATCGCTCTGTTTCGTTCCGCCGCACGCACCAGTGACCCCGCTGCGGTAACGGCACCCGAACCGCCGCCAGACCGACGCACAGGAATTATTGTGGGGATTTGTGTGGCAGCAACGGGTATTATTTTGATGGTTTTTTTGACCGCGAGCGTTGTCACCGGCCATCGAATCGCACAACTCGCATCCGATCAGGGTCTCACCATAAAACTCACGGGTTATCGCTGGTGGTGGAAAGTCGAGTATCCAAATCCCCAGGCGGCCAAAACGCTCATCACAGCGAACGAAATTCACGTTCCCGTCGGCCGGCCGGTGTTGATCAACACCTATTCACAAGATGTCATTCATAGCTTTTGGATTCCGGCGCTCCACGGCAAGCGTGATCTCATACCGGGAAATCCCAGCGCCATTTGGCTCCAAGCGGACCAGGCCGGAGTCTTCGAGGGACAATGCGCCGAGTTCTGCGGTTTCCAACACGCGCACATGCGCCTGGTGCTGGTGGCCGAGCCGGAAGAGAAGTTTCAGGAATGGCTCGAAGCACAACGCCAACCTTCCCGCGCGCCCGAGAACTCGCTGGCGCAGCGCGGCCAGGAGATTTTTGTGAGTGGCCCGTGCGCTCTTTGCCATGCGGTCCGCGGCACGGACGCCAATGGTCAAGTCGCGCCTGATCTCACCCATCTCGCTGCCCGGCTGAAAATCGCCGCCGGCACGTTACCGAACACGCCGGGGCATTTGGCCGGTTGGATCGTCGATTCGCAGCACATCAAACCCGGGAATGCTATGCCGCCGACGAGTCTCTCGGCCGACGATCTCGAAGCACTGCTGACATATCTCAGAGGGCTAGCGTGAAAGAGCAACAGCCCGCCGGGCCTAAAGACATCGAGCTCACAGCCGAGGAGCTTCACGCCGCTCTGGATCGAATATGGGCTTCGCCGCACGGTTTGGGTTGGTTTGCAAACGTTTACCACAAGCCGATCTCGATGCGGATGATCATTACGGCGTTCATTTTTTTTGCGCTCGCCGGCGCCCTCGCTTTGATCATGCGCCTGCAGCTCGCCGTGCCGGAAAACACTCTGGTCGGGCCGGACCTTTACAATCAGATTTTCACGGTACACGGCAGCACGATGATGTTTCTCTTCGCCGTGCCAATCATGCAGGCGATCGGGCTTTATTTCGTGCCGCTCATGATCGGCACGAGAAATCTCGCCTTTCCCCGGCTCAATACCTTCGGGTTTTATTTATTCGTGATCGGTGGCGCGCTTCTGTGGGTCAGCTTCTTTTTGAACATAGGACCCGATACCGGCTGGTTCAGTTATGTGCCGCTTTCGGGACCCGAGTACTCTCCTGGAAAGCGGGTTGATGTTTGGGCCCAGATGATCACGTTTACCGAACTGGCATCCCTGGTCGGCGCCGTAGAGATCATCGTAACAATATTTAAACTGCGCGCTCCCGGCATGTCGCTCAATCGCATGCCGATCTTTGTCTGGGCGCAGCTGGTCACGTCTTTCATGGTGATCTTCGCGATGCCCGCGGTCATGCTCGCGAGCGGCTTTCTCGCCATGGATCGGCTGGTCGACACGCATTTTTTCAATCCGGCGGAAGGCGGCGACGCGCTCCTTTGGCAGCACCTCTTCTGGTTTTTCGGCCATCCCGAGGTTTATATCATCTTCATTCCGGCGACCGGCATGGTTTCGATGCTGGTTCAGGTGTTCGCGCGCCGCCCGATCTTCGGCTACACCGCGGTGGTGCTGTCACTGATTGCCACCGGATTTCTCGGTTTTGGCCTTTGGGTGCACCACATGTTTGCCGTCGGCCTGCCTCAGCTCGGCGAGAGCTTTTTCACGGCAGCGAGCATGATCATCGCAATCCCCACCGGCGTGCAGATCTTTTGCTGGATCGCAACGCTCTGGAAGGGCCGCGTTCTCATACGCACGCCGCTGCTGTTTATTGCCGGTTTTATCTTTACTTTTGTCCTCGGCGGTCTCACCGGCGTGATGCAAGCTGCGGTGCCACTCGACCTTCAGGTGCATGATACCTTCTTCGTGGTGGCGCATTTTCATTATGTACTGATCGGCGGCGCCGTTTTCCCGTTGATTGGCGCGCTCTATTTCTGGTTCCCAAAGATGACCGGGCGCATGATGAATGAAAAGCTCGGTCAGCTCGACTTCTGGCTCTTTTTCATCGGTTTTCATCTGACGTTTTTTCCGATGCATCAGTTGGGCCTCAACGGCATGCCGCGCCGCGTCTATACCTATCTACCAGAGACCGGCTGGGCGCGGCTGAATCTCATTGCCACGTGCGGCGCGATCGTGCTCGGACTGGCGGTGCTGCTCTTTCTGGTAAATGTTTTTGTGAGCCGAAAGAGCGGTGTTCTTGCGGGAGTGAATCCGTGGGGCGCCGACTCGCTCGAATGGGACGCTCCATCACCGCCGCCCAATTACAACTATCTTTATTTACCGAGCGTCAACAGTCGCACACCGCTCTGGACCAAAACGCCGGACCAGCCCGTCGTTACCGGTATGCGCTCGGATATTCTCGAGGTGTTGGTGACGACGCTGCACGATGCGTTGCCGGACCATCGTCATCTGCTTGACGGCCCGAGCTATTGGCCGCTTCTGACTGCGCTCGCCGCTGGCATCGGCATTATCACGGCCATCTTTACACCCTGGGGCGTCACGATTGGCGCGGTTTTGTGCTTCATCACGCTCACAGGTTGGTTCTGGCCGTACGGTGAACCCATCGCCGAGACCTCGCGTGAAGCCGGCCCGCCATTCCGGGAGGCAGCATGAATTCCCATAGCACGATCGATGTCAGCGCATTGCCGGCGAAGGCGTTTGGACCGCGGACAACGATTTGGTGGGGAGTCTTAGGCCTGCTCACGATCGAAGGCACGATGTTCGGCATTCTGGTCGCAAGCTATTTTTATTTGACAAAAAATTTTTCTGTCTGGCCGCCGCCCGGCACACCAGCGCCCGATCTGGGCGCAGCAACCGCTAACATGGTTCTACTGCTCGCCAGCGTCTGGCCCATGCGGGTGGCGCATCGCGCCGCTTTTATCGAACAACGCCGGCCGATTGCGCTTGCTCTGGCGCTTTGCACGCTGGCGGGAGTGATCGCGCTCGTGCTTCGGTTTTTTGAGTTTCGCGCCATGCACATCCGCTGGGACACCAACGCCTACGGCTCGATCGTCTGGACAATACTGGGCATGCACACCGGACATCTCATTGCCTCGACACTGGAGAACATTCTGCTCATGGTGCTGATGCGCGCCGGGCCTGTAGAAGCGAAACACTTCGTCGATACCAACGTGAACGCAGTGTACTGGTATTTCGTCGTATTCGCCTGGCTGCCCATTTATTGTGTGGTTTATTTTGCGCCGCGTGTTCTATGAGTCTGTTTGCCCTCTGGACCGGAATCGTCGGTGGCCCGCTCAGCTGGCTCATTGTTCTGGAATTAAATTATGCGTTGTCGCCAGCCGCATGCCGATCCGGGGATAAAACCGGCCTGGTCATCGGCACCGGTGTTGCGCTTGTCCTGACCTTGATCGCGGCTTTCATCGCATGGCGCTCGTGGCATGCCGCTGGGCCGGTCGTCACCACCGGAGCCGGCGACGCTCTGACGCGAGGGCGCTTCATGGCACTGGCCGGGCTTGGCTTATCTATGCTCATCATGGTCTTGATTATGGCGAGCTTCCTACCGATTGCCGTTCTCGAGGTCTGCGACTGAAGAATGGAAACCGCGGTTAAATTATCTGCTCTCGCAGTTGTGGGTCTGTTATCTCTTGTCGCGCTTCGAGGTCGACGGGTCGGGCGGCTGCAGCTGATCGGCTTCGCAAGCGGATGGTTGGCGGTGGTCGCCGCTTTAGTGAGCCCGCTCGACGAGCTCGCCGAGACCAGCTTGTCGGCTCATATGCTGCAACATGAGATTTTAATTCTTTTCGCCGCGCCTCTGCTCGCGCTGGGCAGGGCGCATCACCTTTTGCTCGCGGTTCTGCCGCGCTCTCGTCGCGGCAGTCTTTGGCATTATGTCCGCAGCATGCGCGTGAGCACGGCAATCGCGTGCATCCTGCATGCGCTCGCGATCTGGATATGGCACTTGCCGGCGCTCTATCAAGCCGCCGCGGCGCAACCGTTTTTACACTTCGCGCAGCATGCGAGCTTTCTCGGCACCGCGCTGCTGTTCTGGTGCGCGGTGCTGGATCGTCGCCGGCAATACGGCGCGGCTGCGCTGTACACGTTCGCGACTTCTGCCCATACGGGACTCCTCGGTGTACTCATGTTCATAACCCCGCACCCGTGGTACCCGAGTTACGGAACCGGAGCGGCCGCACTCCACGACCAGCAACTCGCCGGGCTCATCATGTGGATTCCAGGCGGGGCCGTTCTCGCGTTTACGGGTGTCTGTTTGCTTTGGTATTGGCTGCGCGATATCGAACGACGAACGCTCATCCGGGAGCGGCTCGTTGTCATCTCCAACCACGCGCCGCGCGTGCTCGCGATCGCCGTCATGCTGGCCGGAGCCGCAACCTTCATCGCGGCGTGCCAGGATGCCACGGCGACAGCCGTCGCTCTCACCGGCGGCAATCCCGAAGACGGACAAGCTGCAATCCAGAAATATGGTTGTTGGACCTGCCACACGATCCCGGGAATCGCCGGGGCAAACGGCCTCATAGGACCGCCGCTCGACAAAGTTGCCGGTCGAGCCTACATCGCCGGCCGCCCGAATAGTCCGCAACAGTTGATCGAGTGGATTCGCCATCCGCAAGAAGTCCGTCGTCCGACGCCGATGCCTGACATGGGCGTAACAGAGCGCGATGCGCGCGACATCGCCGCCTATCTCTACACATTGCGTTGATTGAGAGGTGAAGCATGCGAGCGCCTGAACTTTGGATTGCTTTATTGCGGATTGTCGTCGGTGCCTGGTTTCTGAAAGCCGTATGGACGAAGCTCACCATCGCATTGGCGTGGGGAACGGTGCCGTATATCGCCGTTGCGCCAAGATTCATCGGCTTTCAGCCCAAGCGCATCGCGGAGTTCGCCGCCGGTAATCCGGTGCACTGGTATAAGCGCTTTCTCGAAGACGTAGTCCTGCCGCACGCCGGTTTGTTTGCCACTTTTCAGGCCTACGCCGAAGTGATCGTGGGCGTCACGCTGGTGGTCGGTTTTTGTGTCGGGCTAAGCGCGCTGCTCGGATTGTTTCTCACGATCAATTATGGTCTGGCCACGCAATGGATGAGTTTCGGGCAACAGGGCTTTCATCTGCTCCTGATTACCTCGATGGTTATTTTCTTCGCTGCTCGAGCAGGGAGGGCGTGGGGCCTCGATGGCATCCTCCTCCACACGACGACGCGACAACGTCGAAGATTGGTAACCGCAACTGTGGCGGTTGTCCTCGCTGCCATTGCGCTCTCCGTTTCCAGCACAGCATGGGGAGCGGAGCTTCGGGTCTTCGCCACCAACGAAAAATCCGATAATGTCACGGTCCTTCAGGCGGTCACGCACAAATTGCTGGGGACGATCAGCGTCGGCCAACGGCCGCGCGGTATCGCGACGAGCCGAAACGGACGGCGGATCTTCGTGGCCAACAGCAACAGCAATAATCTGAGTGTCATCGACGGCAAAAGCTTGAAAGTGCTCGATACGATGCCGGCAGGAGTGGATCCGGAAGGAATGACGATCGATCAGCGTGGGTTGATCTATGTCGTCAATGAAAATGACGCCGCCTTAACGATCATCGATCCGCAACGGCGCGAGATCATAAAACGGCTTGAGGTGGGTACCGAGCCCGAGACGGCCGTCGTCTCGACAGACGGGCGCTGGGTAGCGGTTTCCAACGAGACATCGAATGAAATTCATTTTATCGACACCGCAACGACCAGTATTATCGGCCGCCTGAGCGTACCGGCGAATCCCAGGGGCATGCGCTTTAGCCGAGACTCGCGGCGACTCTTTGTCGC
>JBIOXP010000400.1:0-2898 GCA_044869705.1 Binatia bacterium
TATGTGGACGGACCGTCGTTGCAAGAGATGCGGGAGCGCGGCGAGGATCCGATGAAGAATCTGGCGCGCTCGATCAAAGCCGACAATGAGATCCTGCGCTTGTTCGACAACGTGACCTTCGGCATCCATCTCTGCCGCGGCAACCAGCGCAGCATGTGGCACCGCGAAGGCAGCTACGATGCTATTGCGGAGAAGCTCTTCAATGAGCTGCAGCATGATCGATTCCTGCTCGAATACGACAGCCCGCGCGCCGGAACATTCGAGCCGCTGCGATTTGTACCGAAAGGAAAGGTCGTCGTGTTAGGGCTGGTGAGCACCAAAGTCGCAGAGCTGGAGAAAGTCGACGATCTCAAACAGCGGATTGAGCGAGCCAGCAAGTATATTCCGCTGGAGCAATTGGCGATCAGTCCGCAATGCGGTTTCGCCTCCGACGTGGTCGGCAATCTGATTAGCGAAGATGACCAGAAGCGCAAATTGGAAGTCGTCGTCGAGACGGCGCGACAGGTGTGGGGAACGAGCTAAACAGCCGATGTATGTGGAGACTACTCCCTTATCTTCCGCTGATTGTTCTTCTTGGCGGTGGCACCGCCCATGCTCAGAGTCCTTTGCAAAATATCCGTATCGCCTATTCTAGCAGCGGTATTAATTACGCCGACTTGTTTCTAGCCAGAGAAAAGGGTTATTTCCGCGAAGAGGGACTCGAGCCCCAGTTTATTCAGATGAGCTCGAGCATCGCGATTACTGCGGGCATCGCCGGCGAAGTAGACGGTCAGGCGTCGGTGGGGAGCGCGATCCGCGCGATCATCAGGGGTGCGCCGCTGCGCGTGATTGTAGTGACGCTCCGACGTCCGCTGTTCTGGCTCGTGGTGCGGCCGGAATATCGATCGATTAAAGATCTAAGGGGAAGGGTGCTGGGAATCTCCACTGTCGGTGGAAGTCAGCATATGCGCGCAAAGGGCATGCTCGCGCTCGGCGGCCTGGATCCGGAAAGAGATATCACCGCAGTTCAGATCAACGATCAGACCATGCAGCTCCAAGCGCTGGTCAATAATTCGGTTCAGATTACGGCGCTGAGCCCGCCGTGGGTCGCAGTGGCGCGCGACAAATTCAAGATGAATGTTCTCGACAGCGCTTTGGAAAAATTTGCTGGCATCGACAGCGGTCTCGCCGTGCCGTTAAAGCTCTTGCAAGAAAAGCCCGAGCGCGTGAAAAAGATTCTCCGGTCACGGGCGAAAGGGAACCGGCTTTTCTTGGATAACGAAAAGGAAGGGAGCGAATTTCTCGCGCGACTTTATCGCATCGACGTCAAAACCGCTGCGGAATCCTACCGTGCTTCACTGCCGGCATTTACGCGGACAGGGCTGCCGACCGATGAAGAAATTAAAGAGCACCTCGCGGCCGAGGCGCAGGTTCTCAAGCTTTCGGAACCCGTGCCAACAGGAAAAGTTTTTGACTTCAGTCTGCAGCGCGAGGTCCTGCGTGAATTGGGCATCAAGTGATCGTCGCAAGGAGAGGTGAAGCATGGCCATACGATTTCGCGCCGACAATATCGGCAGTTTGCTGCGGCCGGAAGAACTGTTGGAGGCGCGGGCAGCGCTGCGCGAAGGGCGCATGGATCAGCAAACCGTGCACGAGGTCGAGGACCGCTCGATTCTCAAAGCCCTCGAGATGCAAAAATCCGCCGGAGTGCAAATTTTCACCGACGGGGAGTACCGGCGGGATATTTTTACCGCAGACATCACAAAAGCAATCGATGGGCTGGTGCCCGGAAAGCCGGTGGTCAAGTTCGAATGGCGCGGCAGAGGTAAGGAGCTGGCGGAAGCATCTAAGGAAGGTAATCTTCAATACATCGTTGGGGGAAAGCTCGCAAGCAAAGGTCGATTCACGCCGGACGAAGCACCCTTCTTGAAGCAGCATGCACCGGGACCTTTCAAAGTCTGTACGCCGGCGGCGATGCAGCACGCGATCATGCGCTACAGGCCCGGTGTCACGGATAAATTTTATCCGACGGTGCACGACATGTTGCAGGACGTAGCGGCGATCATGCGCGGCGAAGTGCAGGCGCTCTTCGATGAAGGCGCGTCGTACGTCCAGCTCGACGCGCCTTCGTATTCGAATTTTTTCGACCGCAATCGGCGCGAAATGCTGCGGGAAAGCGGTATTGATCTCGATGAAGCGCTGAGTGCGGCGATTGCTGCGGATAACGCCATGATCGAGGGAATCAAACGCCGCGGCGATACTGTGATCGGTATTCATTTCTGCCGCGGCAACAAACGCAGCGCATGGGGGGCCGAGGGAAGTTACGAGCCGATCGCTGAGAAGCTTTTCGGCTCGCTAAAAATGGATCGCTATCTCCTGGAGTTCGATGGCGAGCGCGCAGGTGGATTCGAGCCGTTGCGCTTCGTCCCTAAGGGGAAGACCGTGGTGCTGGGCCTCATCACGACCAAGGAACCGGATTTGGAAGCTGTGGACGTGTTGCTTCGACGAATCGAGCAAGCGTCCGGGTACGTTCCGCTGGAAGACCTCGCAATTAGCACGCAGTGCGGTTTCGCTTCGGCGGCGTCGGGTAATTTGATCAGCTGGGATGATATGCGCCGCAAGCTCGAGCTGGTGACGGGCGTTGCGCGCAGAGTTTGGGGATGAATGCATCAGGGCATTCAAATGGCTCGAACAGTTCGAATCGTTCTATCCGTGTCATCTCGTACAAAGACCAAAAAAGTCTTCAGCCTAGGATCATATCCCTAGACAAGGCGCTGTTTTCCAGTTTAAAAATGACAGACAGTAAGATTTTGAATAGCAAGTAATCATTAGGAGGAAATTAGATGACGCAGGTGGTGGGTAAACCGACGCCGCGGGTCGAAGGAAAGCTCAAGGTCACGGGTAAGGCACTTTATAGCG
>JBIOXP010000401.1:0-7205 GCA_044869705.1 Binatia bacterium
CCTCGGCTCGAAATCTTCGATATCCATTCACGCAATCTTCACGTTTTAGAAATTTGCGGCTGAGGGCCGACTGCTCTTGATTTCACGCACACGAATCGAAATGGTTTATACGAGCGTCGGCTAACAGAACTACGCGTGATGCTGGCTGAAGAGATGCACGGTTCGCCTTTGGAGCGCTACATTTGCCATATGAGGAGAGGCGATTTCGAGGCGGCCTGGGAGATTAGCGACTCGATCGTGCGCGAGCGCGTGTCCACACCCCTGGGCAGGCGACAGCGTCGTGCCAAGTGCTTGTGGGACGGCACGGCCCTATCGGGCAAGCGAGTTTGGATTCGCTGCCACCACGGCCTTGGCGATACGATCCAATTTGCTCGCTACGCGCCTCTCGTCAAAGCCAGCGCGGCCGAGGTGACGATTTGCACGCAAAAGGCTTTGATTTCACTGCTGCAGAAATTGAAGGGCATCGATCGAGTTTTGCCGCTGCGCGACGAAACTCCGAAATCGGCCGGGGTTACAGAAGTGGAAATAATGGAACTTCCTTACATCTTTCGCACGACGCTCGACAGCATGCCTGCGGTTGTCCCGTACTTCGAACTCGGCGATGCTCCCGGCCCCAGGGATAACTTCAGCGTCGGCGTTGCGTGGCGCGCCGGTTATTGGGATCGCCGCCGAGACATGCCGTTTTCTCTCATTCGAACGTTGGTTGACGTACCCGGAGCGACGTTCTATGCATTGCAAAAATACCCCTGGCGCGACGAATATGATCCGCGCCTAATCTATCTCGTCGATCAACACTTCGACGGTCTTGCCACTGCCCGCGTGATGCGACAGTTGCATCTGGTTATTTCAATCGACAGCATGCCTGCCCACTTGGCGGGAGCTCTCGGGATGCCGGTATGGACTCTGCTGCGCGCTGACTCTGATTGGCGTTGGATGGAGCATCGCGACGATAGTCCCTGGTATCCCACTATGCGGCTGTTTCGGCAAAGACGCGCAGGTGCATGGGAACCGGTGATCGAACGAGTCGCGGTTGAACTAGACAAAATGGCTCGCGCTACTCGAGCGGACGGGGCGCCTAGCTCGTTGGCGTAACTCCGGAGGCAGAGGGCAGTTGCGCCGAGATTGCGCCGGCGCGAAACAAGCTCCCCGGCTAGCGCGGTGATCACGCGAGCCAAGATGGATCCAGACAACGATCCGATGCGACCAGGCAGGCCGCCGCTCGGATTGGATCATTGTTTCAGGAGGTTATTATGCGTTTCGGATTTGCACTTCCACAGATCGGTTCATTAGCGGGACCGGGAGCGTTGGCAACGGTTGCTAGACGGGCCGAAGATTTGGGTTTCGACAGCCTTTGGGTTCTTGATCGCATACTCTGGCCGGTTAGTCCCCGGGCTCCTTACCCGATCGGCGATGGTTCTTTGCCGGAGCAATACAAGAACGTCCTCGATCCCGTGGAGACACTGACGTTCGCCGCTGCGCAAACGAGCCGGATCGCTTTAGCCACGGGTGTCATCAATCTTCCTTGGTACAATCCTGTCTTATTGGCGCGCCGCCTGACCACTCTCGATATTTTATCGCGTGGACGGCTGCGGGTGGGATTCGGCATCGGTTGGTCGCCGGACGAGTACGAAGCGGCCGGCGCAGGGTGGCAAGATCGCGGCAAGCGCGCCGATGAGTCGATCGAGGTGCTCAAGAAAATCTGGACGAGCGATCCGGTGGAGTTTCAAGGCAAGCATTATCGGGTTGCGAAATCCTTCATTGGTCCAAAGCCCGTGCAGAAACCTCATCCGCCAATCTACATGGCGGCATTTACCCCTTCTGCGATGAAACGCGTCGCCGCGGAGGCAAACGCCTGGCTTCCTGTCGGAATACCGCTGAGCGGCCTCGGAGCGATGTTCGATAGCATCAGGGACATGGCGAAAGAAGCAGGACGAGATCCATCCGCGCTCGAGCTGATCGTTACGGCGGGAGTCGAAATTCACAAGAAGCCAATTCAAAAAGAACGAACCGAGTTTACTGGCAGCCTCGAACAAATCGGCGAAGATTTCGCGACTGCGCGGAAACTCGGCGCGGCGGAGATCTCCATTTACGCGCAATTCTTGGGCTCCGGGGAAACCGCTGAAGATCTTGTTACGCGCATGGAAGAGCTCTGGCGGATCTCAAAGCAAATTTGACGCTGAGGATCGATTGTGAAACGCCGATGACCGCGTACGCTCAAAAGACAGGCACCATGCGGAAACGCCTTGAAGACAAACAATCGGGTGAAATACTGAATCAGGCGCGCACCCGACGAGTTTAGTCAAAGGGCAGATCGGAAACGGAGAAGCCCATGGCGAAAAAAACAGTTCACTCTGAAATGCCCTACCGCATTCTCGGCAGCACCAAAGAACGGGTATCGGCCATTGGTCTTGGAGGCTGGCATCTCGGTGTCAAAAAAGTCGATGAACAGCTGAGCATCCGGATCGTTCGCCAAGCGGTTGATCGAGGTATTAACTTCCTGGACAACTGCTGGGACTACAACGACGGCGCCAGTGAGATCCGGATGGGCAAAGCGCTTCGCGACGGCTACCGGAACAGAGCGTTCCTGATGACCAAAATCGACGGCCGCTCGAAAAAGGAAGCCGCGCGGCAATTGGAACAATCACTGCGCCGCCTGCAAACCGATTGCATCGACCTAGTCCAGCACCACGAGATACTTCGCTACGAGGATCCGCACCGCGTCTTCGACAAGGAAGGAGCTAATGCCGCGCTCATCGAGGCCCGCAAAGCAGGAAAGCTTCGTTACATCGGCTTTACCGGTCACAAGGACCCGCGTATCCATCTGCATATGCTCGAGGTCGCCAAACAACATGGGTTCAAGTTCGATACGGTGCAGATGCCGCTCAATGTCATGGATGCGCATTACCGGAGCTTTGAAAAACTGGCGCTCCCCGAGCTCGTCAAAGAGAAAATCGGCGTGCTCGGCATGAAAAGCATGGCGAACGGGATCATTTTAAAGTCAAAGACCGTGACCGCAATAGAGTGTCTTCACTATGCGCTGAATTTACCCACATCGGTAGTCATCACCGGCGTCGATAGCATGAAAATTCTCGACCAGGCATTCGAGGCCGCGCGGACCTTCAGGCCGATGAGCAAGGCGCAAGTAAGCTCGTTGCTGGCGAAGACCAAAAACCCGGCGTCACGCGGCGCATTCGAGCTGTTCAAGACGACGTCGATTTTCGACGGCACCGCTGCCAATCCATTGTGGCTCGGCGAGGAACCCGAGCGAGTCCAGCAGGTGATGCCGGCGTAAAAGCTCGGCGTATGGGCGCGTTTCGAACAGAGGCGGGCTTCGCCCGAAAACCCCCCGACCGTCCGCAACTCGAAGCGGATCTTTTGAAGTACTAGCCCGTTTAGCCCTCCTGTCGGGCTATCTGTCATCTGACGGGCCTGTTCAGGCGCCGAAAAACGTCGACCTGGATCGATCGTTAATGCTCAAGGGGTGAGTTTTGGCTCGATCAGTCATGTACCATCAGAATCCCGAGGATGATTCCAGCTACGATTCCAGCAGAAAAGATCAAAAGCATCTCGTTCATCAGCATTGCCTTCGAGTAAAATTTTTTTTGCTCAATTACAGGTAAAATAGAGACTCAGATCATACCGCGGCGGTTTGTTTGTCGGGAAAACAAAGCAAAATGCACACCAACAAAGCACAAACTCGAAACGAATAGTTCTAAGCCGTTATTTCGGCATTTTGGCGGTGGGTCGTCCAAAAATGTGAATGTTAATCAGTAGCAGTACAGGTAACGTACGCAAAGACGGTCGGCATCGGGCAGCAGGCAAAAAAAGCAGACTATCGAGGCACTAAACAAAAGGGTGAGGCAAGAAGCAACACCGAAGTGGACGTGGGGCAACAGTTCCGAATCGCTCGAGCTCGGGAGCCGGAACGTAGACCTAATTTTTTGCTTTGAACACCAGGGCGGTTGGTAACATATGGGTGAAGAAGCTCGCTCGCACCTCCCAATCGCTCATCCGCATGGCCGATTCAAAGCTTTGTCGTCGAAACTAACTTGGCGTATAAGCAACGCTGGTTTCAGATGGGTTGTCTGAAGATTGACGGAACAGGCAAGACGGAGCCGTAACTTCCGCAATGCCGCGCAATCCTAACGATCCAGAAACGAACCACACGATCTTTTCTCGAAAAGGATTGAGTTTTGATCTGATCCTGCTCCTGGTGCTGCTCGCGTTGTCGCAAAACCTCAGCGCGCAAAGCAAGAGTGACGAACTCAAATCGCTTCGGTTGGGGCTCATCTCGGACAACGATCCGTCCGCCGTTCAAGAACATTTTCGTGAGTTCGTTCGTTTGGTGGCGCGCCGTTTGTCGCCCCCCTTGGAGAACGAGAGCAGGGTGTTGATCGCGCCAACGATATTCGATATGGCCAAGCTGCTCGAGCAGCAACGGGTCGATTTCTATATGGAGAGCCCGTATGCAACGTATCTCATCAATTATGTGCACGGTATCGGAAAAACTCTGCTGCGCCGCTGGAAGGGAGGTCAAGCCGAATATCAAGGATTGATCATTACTAAACGGGATTCCGGTATAAAAGGGCTTTCCGATCTCCGCGGTAAGAGCATCGTCTTCGAAGATCCGGGTTCAACGTCGGGCTACCTGCTGCCCAAGATCTTTCTGTCGCGGAAAGGTTTTAAGCTCGTCGAAAAGCGCGACTACGACCCTTTTGCCTCACCGGATGAGACCGTTTATTTTTTCGCCCGCTCACAACGCAGATTGCTCCAGTGGCTGTTGACCGGGCAGGCCGCCGCCGCTGCGATGAGCGACGAGGACTACGCCGGGCTGGACAAGCAAGAAAAGGGCGAGGTTGTCGTACTGGACCGGACCGAAAAGCTAGCGCGCCATTTAGTTTCGGTCCGCTCAGGTTTTCCCACGGCGTGGATGAATAATCTGGAGAAAGTTCTGCGGTCGATGCATGAGGACGAGGATGGCAGGCGAGTGTTGTTCAGGATTGATCAGACTACGAAGTTTGACCGAATACCGGGAGGCGAAGAAGCACTGCGCAAAAAACTGCTGGAGGTTTTTGCGTCGGATCGACGGTAAAACCGAGACTCGTTAGATTCGGGAGCTCCAGGCGGAGATCAGAGTCCGGCCTTATCCGAGATCCATTCGCTAGTGACTATGGAGCAAAAGTGCCGCTAAAGATGAGGACGTCCGTATGAAACGCAAAAGATTGGCGCATAGCGTATTCGCGACGCAAGTTTTTTTCGCACTGTCGCTCGTCGTGTCCACGGGCGTGGCGTTTTCCCAAGCAGACTTTTACAAAAGTAAGACAATCAAGATTATTCGCGGTGGCGGGCCGGGCGGCTCCGGCGAGTTCCAAACCCGCGCGCTGGTGAAATTTCTCGAAAAATATATTCCTGGAAAACCTACCGTGACAGTGGAATTCATCGAAGGTGCTGCCGGTCGAAAGGCAGCCAATGTCATTTACAGCTCGACTCGCCCCGACGGCCTGACGATCGGATCCATCGGCGCGGGACTAGTGGTTGGCCCGATCCTGGGGCTGCCCGGCAGCAATTATGATCTCGATAAGTTTATTTACCTCGGGTCAACGGACAGCGGCGATCCCTACGTTTTTTACACGAAAGGGGAGTTACATTTGGATAGCATCGCAAAGCTACGCGCGACCAGTGGGCTCCGATTCGGCGCGCACGCCGTCGGCCATCCGGTCTACGTAGCCGGCCGCTTCATCGCCTATCTGCTGGGCTTAAAGGACCCGAAATTCGTCACTGGCTTTACCGGCCCGGAAATCTATATTGCCCTGCAGCGCGGCGAGATCGATGCCCATGCCACGGGCGCGGCGCGCTTCGTGATCGAGCAATCGGAATGGATCGACAAGCAGCTGGTGCATTTGCATGCAACCTATACCATTCCCAAAGGCCGCCACCATCCTAGATTCGCGCATTTACCGGATTACGATAGCTTCGCCAAATCGGACATCGAGCGCAAATTGCTCGCGATGTTTCGCGCGTTTCAATATCCGCGCTGGCCCTACATTTTTCCTCCTGGAACGCCCAAGGACCGAGTGCAGATCATCCGTGAGGCAATGCGCAAGGCTTTTGCTGATCGGGATTTCCCGGGCGAATTTCACAAGCTCATGGGCGATGATCCTGCGCCGATGTCGGGCGAAGAGCTGGAACGCGCAATCAAGGACTTGCCGCAGGATAAAGAGGTCGTACAGCTCTATCAGAAACTGGCCGGCGCTGATCCGTTGCCGCAAAGATGAAGCGAGAAATCGGATCAGCGTGAAAGGTCAAGGGTGAGGGGTAAGGGGACATGAACGTTTAGTGCTCGGCAGTGGTGATGTTGCTCGAGCGGGGAAAAAAAAGTAATTTAAACCTTTATAATTCGGACAAGTCTAGGAGGTAGGATCAATGGCAAATACAACGGAGCGCCCTCTCGCTGATGCGCTCACCGCAATCAGGACGCGTCGCTCGGTGAAGGAATATCTCTCCACCGAGGTCCCACGGGAGTGGGTCGAGGAGCTGCTCGATGCCGCACACTGGGCCCCCAACCACAAACTGACGCATCCCTGGCGTTTCCACGTTTTCACTGGAGAGGGGCGCGAGCGCCTGGTCGCAGCCCGACAGGCGGCCGTCCGTTGGGCGGCGGAAAAAAAGGGCGAGCCCGTCAATGAAGACGCTCTCAATTTCGCGCGAGCCAAGTGCTTTTCTTCGCCGGTCGTGATTATCGTTTCGATGGTGGGCGATGACAAGAAAATCGTCGACCAGGAGAATTACGCCGCGTGCTGGTGCGCGATTGAGAACCTGTTGCTCGCCGCGACTGCCCGCGGCCTAGGCAGTTACCCCAGCACGGGTGATTGGATCGACCAAAACTTCGTGGGACCGGTGCTGGGGCTCACGGAAAAAGAGCGGCCTGTCGCGTGCATTTTCTTGGGGTACTCCGAGCAGAAGACGATGGCCAAGCGGCTGCCGGTTGAACGCCACACCACGTGGTACACTGAGGCAGGGAGTAGCAGTCAATAGACATTGGAACAGGAGAGATAACCTTCAAGTCGCTCAAGTCTTGAGAAATATCACGAAGAGCCGGTTCGACAATTATTCCTCGACCCGCCCGCTTCACTCGGTCGTCGCGGAGCCTAACCCGGGTTCCTCGAACGACCTCAACATCAATTCCGTCGAAAGACAGCAGCAGC
>JBIOXP010000402.1:0-10527 GCA_044869705.1 Binatia bacterium
TTGGGCGTCGGCTCGATGCCAGGCTTGAGCTCGATGCTGCCAACCCGCTTCAGGCCGAAGCGGTTGGCGAAATAAATCCATTCCGGATGGTATTCGACATATTTGACACCACGCAGCGGCGCCGCAACTTTTTCCCAACGTCCGATCCAGCTATCGAGCTCGGCGAGATAGGCTTTTAAATTCTTCGCGAAATCGGCTTCGTATTGGGGAAAGTTTTGCGTCAGTCCGTTCGCAATATTCTGCGCGGCAATTTTCCCGTAGCGCGGATCCAAAAGATAATGTGGATTCCCTTTCGGATGCAGATCTCCCTCCGCTCGATCGAGCCGGGTTGGAGCTTCGAGAACTGGAATACCGACCGAGCAATCGATATAGCCAGGCTGACCCGTAAGGATTTTCGGATTGCTGGCGACCTCGAGCAGCGCCGGCAGCCAGGAATGCTCGTCATCGAGCCCGGTCACAACGAGAAGATTGGCGCGGTTGAGCCGTGGCACGAAGCTGGGTTTCATTGGCACCCCGTGTGGATCTTCCACGCCGGTCGCCAAACTTTCCACACTGACCAGATTCTTGCCGATCTGCCGGGTAATATCCGCCAGGTCTGGAAACGTAGCGACAACTCGTATGGGCTGCCCGAACGCCGGTCGAGATGAAATCCACGCTAAGGCCGTAATGAGAATTATGACTTGCCATTGTTTGATGTTCGTTAAGCTTTTCATTCATCTGTCCTTTCATGGGTTAGCGCCCGAGAAAGCCATGGGTATGGGCGCCAATGACTGTGGTCCATTGCAGGAAAAATTGGTTGCCTATGTCGTTTTTATCTTCGCGCACCCGGTCATCCGCATGCGTGAACTGGAAGCGCAAGCGATTAAACTCGCTCATGTTCCACGTAATGAACGGCGAGTAGCCGATGGTCTTTTTGCCTGGACTTGAGACGCTCGGCGCATAGTCGAAAAGAAATCCGGTGGACCAGTTTTTATTGAGCTTCAGTTCGACATAGCTGTAGCCGCCGTAGGCTTGCTGCCGCTTCGCAGAGCTGTCGGAGGCAAACACCTGACTGTTGTGAAAAAATTCCCAGCCAATCGTCAGTCCCTGATAAACCGTGCTCGCAAGCGGTTGAAATCGATAGGTGAAGTCGATGCCGTTGAGCATGCGATCACCGCCATCGGCATTGCCCGCAAGACGGATCGACGGCGTGTACGCCATGCTGGTACCGAGCTCGATGTTATGATTGTCCGATAGGTCGAAATAAGTATTGAGCCGTCCGAGATATGTAAAGCGGCTCCACGACCGTGATTTGTTATTGTCGACCTGGTCGTTTTCTTCACCGATTTGGTTATAGCCCCCGACTGTGGCGCGCAAGAAAAACTGCGTTGGAAAAAGATAGTTCAACTCTGCGCCATCCGCTCGGGTTTCGCCGCCGACCATTCGCTCGATCGCAAGTGGCTGATTCACGAACGGCAGCTCGTGTTCATGAATCTTCGGGAATCGTCCAAAATCAGCCAGAAAACGACCGCCTTTGGCCGTCAAATTCCACGGTAGCGAGGTGGTCACCGCCGCTGCTTCATCGACTTCAACGCCATCGGATGTGCCATTGATAAAGCCATACATTCTCGCGAATGGGTCCACGGAAGCCGCCAGTCCGATCTCGGCGCTCCGGAAATTGAAATTGCCTCCCGCCTTGGAGCGCTGTGAAACGTTGGCATCGAGTACCATGCCGATGGCCGGGTTAAGCGCCGAGGGTGCGCTTTGTACGGCCTGAACTGATTTTTCCATCTGCCCGATGCGGCTTGCCGTGGTCGTCTTTTCTTCCTCCATTTGATTGATTTTTTCGGAAGTCGCGGTTTTCTCCTTTTCGAGTTGATCGATTCGTTGCAGCGCTTTTTGCAGCTGCTGCTGCAACCCTTCAACCGCAGAGCGCAATTTTTCGATCTCCGAATTCTGCGCCAGGCACAACGCCGGTGATAAAATAGCCAAGATGCCGACAGCGGACGCCGCCAAGATGGGCGTCCATAACTTCGCTAAAGCCATGACGGAACCCTCCCTCCAAAAAGTAGTTTCAGTACTTCGATCGCAAACGCACTTGGCGAATGGAATCGAAACCAGAGCTCAAACGAGTTTAGAGTGCCGAACCTAGAGGGAGAGCGGAGGTCCGCGAACGTACTGTGACCTGGACCAGTCGCCGGTCCAGGAAAACACGTACTGAACAGGGAAAACCGTGCTGGGGAGCCGTGGTAGGACGAGGGCCGAATCGGCATGCAGCACCATTTGTGTGCGCATGCCGTGCACACAGCTGCACTCTTTGGCGACCTGCGAAGTTGCTGTTACGGCATGATAATGCAGCGGCAGAAAAACCAGAAAGGCTAAAAGGATCGCGCCAATTAGCCGATGAAGTTTGCTCCGCTCGCTGGTAGAGGACCGCAACACCACGACGAAGCTATCCAAGCTCTGGCCGGTTGTCAATTAAGCTGTCCGAGATGGTAAGACAAGTAGGAGCAGCGCCTTCGTGAACATCCGCAACTTTAACCTCCGATCGACAAGGCCATCAGCGTTACCGCTGGGTTCTGTAAACCTCCCGCCGGCTTGGCCGTCTAAGCCCATAGACTGCAATAAATCTTTAGGAACTGGGAGGACTGAGATATATGGTTAATGGGAAACTTGTCTTGAGTGCGGCCCTAATGGCGTCCTCGATGCTTTTCGCTGCCTCGCCATTGCTCGCCAACGAGATCAGCCCGCACGAAAGACACGAATTGCGCCATGACCGCCGCGAGATCTACGGTGATCGAAAAGACATTCGCAGCGATCGACGGGACATCTATAATGATCGTAAGGACCTCCGAGGCGACCGCCGCGAACTAGTTCGCGACCGGCGGGAGCTGCACCAGGATTTCAAAAACGGCGCCGGCAAAGCGGAGGTCCGACAAGATGTCAAAGAGATTCGTCAGGATCGTAGAGAGATCGTCGGTGACAGAGTGGATCTCTCAAGGGACAGAACGGATACCAGAGGTGATCGGCGCGACCTTCGCAGCGACCGCCGGGAGTTTCGCCGGGACGTAAGAGACGCACTGAAAGACTAACGGAATACGATGACGGTTCTCGAGCCGGCGCAGACGCCAGGGAGTCTTCGCCGGGTTCCGTTTTTCGTCTGCGGCGCGGCAAAATCACTACAGGACAGGAGCTCATCAGTGCGCGCCGGAGACGAGGAGTTGGTGAGGTTAGCCCAGGGTGGCAATGAACAGGCCTTCGAGGAACTGGTCGAGCGGCATAAACAAAAGGCGTATCACATCGCGTTTGATTTCTGCCGCGACCGCGAGGACGCCAAAGATTTGTCTCAAGACGCTTTTTTAAAAGCCTTTGTAAATCTTAAACACTTCGATGGCCGCTCGAGTTTTTATACCTGGTTTTATCGCATCCTGGTGAATCTCTGTCTCGATTATAAACGGCGTCTCAAACGTAGCCCGACCGATTCCTTCGACGAAACTTTGGAGCCTCAAATGGAACGATCGCATGAACCGAGCCGCCCGCGCTCACCGGATCAACAGGTGCTGGCCGTGCAGATATCGCGCAGAGTGGACGCGGCACTGCAAGCTTTGCCGGCAAAACAGCGCACCGCGTTCATTCTCAAGAACCACCAAGGACTGTCGATCAAGGAAATTGCCGAGCTCATGCAAACCGCGGAAGGTACCGTCAAGGTTCATCTGCACCGTGCGGTGACGGCGCTCCGCCTCAGTCTCGCGGAATTTGTTTAAGGAGAATCCCATGCCATTGCTCTCGCCGTGCACGAACCGCGAAGAAAATCTGGTGCTTTTTCACTACGGCGAACTCCCGCAGCCTGAGCGTTTTTCGCTTGAACAACATTTGAGCGGATGCGCAAACTGCACCGCTTATCTGAAGGATTTGAGCGCGTTGTTGCCGCTGACGGTCAAAGCCGATGAGCCGCCGGAAACGTTCTGGATGGATTACGGCCGGGAGCTCCGGCACAAAATTGCCGACGTCCGCGAAAAAAGATTTTGGCCCGAAAGATTCGCGGCGTTTTTTCAGCCGCGGTTTCTGCCGGCGTTCGGCGCCGTCGTGGTTTTGGTGCTGGCGCTGACGTTTACGCTCGGTAAACGAATCTGGCACGGCGATGAGTTGCCGCGCGAGGAGGAAGCCTTGATCGAAGTGCTCCCCGTGGCCGAAAACTTAGACTTTTTCAAGGCGATGGACGTGCTCGACAACTTGGACGTGTTGGAACTGATGGCCAATCCGGGCGCAGCGTAATGAAGCTCCCGTACAAAACGCCCATAGTTGCATTCCTGGTTCTGTGGATAGGCTCATGGGGCGCCGCAGCCGACTCCGCTCCGCCCGACCGCGAGATGCTTCGGATGATGGATCTTTTGCGCGATATGGAGATGATCAAACAAATCGACATGCTTCAGGCGATGCCCAATCTGGAGCAAGGCGAGACGACTGCGAAGAGCGCTTCGGCACCAAAGCCCCTTCCTGCAAAACAAAAGGAGAGCGCAAAGTGAAGATTGGCAAGCTCACCACAAGAACGGCGGGGTTGCTCGCGCTCTTGCTTATCTCTTCCACAGCATGGGCTCAATCGGGAGCGCGCGGCGAGCAGCTTGCCCAAAGCGATCAGGAAAGACTGGAGCGCTGGCAGCGCATGACATCCGAACAGAAACAGGAAGTCCGCGAGCGATATGAGCGCTGGAAAAACATGTCGCCCGCCGAAAAAACTGCGCTGCAAAAAAAGTTCGATGACTGGCGGCGACTCTCGCCCGAAGAAAAGACTACGGCGCGGCAGAACTTCGAGCGCTGGCAAAAGCTGTCGCCGGAACAGCGCCAACGGCTTCAAGAACGCTGGCGTGAGTGGCGCAAGTTGCCTCCGGAGCGACGCGAAGAACTGCGCCGGCGTCTGCAGGCGTTTCGTGAATTGCCGCCCGAAAAAAGACAGGAGCTCAGGCAAAAACTGATGGAACGGCGCGAGCGGTTGTCACCGGAAGAGAAACAGCAAAGGCGCGAAAATATGCGCCAGCGCTTCCAAAGCCTGTCGCCGGACGAAAAGCGCGAGGTCAGAGAAAAACTCAAAGAATTGAAGGAACACGGCAGCCTGGAAGAAAGAAAAGCATATCGCGAACGCCTGCGTGAGAAGCTGGAGCGGAGCGACAAGGATTGAGCCATGAGCACATCACTCACTTCCGAGCAGAAATCGATTCACTTCCTGAACCGGATAAGCTTTGGCGTCACACGGGATACGGTTCAGCGGGTAAATCGCATCGGCATGAGCGCCTATCTCGACGAGCAGCTCGAACCCGAAAAAATCTCGGATCAGTCGGTTGAAGAGAAGATCTCTGCCCTAAAAACCATCCGGCTTAACAGCGGAGAGCTGTTCGATCTCTATCCGCCGCCGAAAGTCGCTCGCGAGCGCGGCACGGCCGGCAATATGATGCAGGCACCGCGCATGATCATCTACGAGCTGCAGCAAGCGCGCTTGCTGCGCGCTGTGCAAAGCCAAAGGCAGCTCAATGAGCTCATGGTCGATTTCTGGAATAATCATTTTAACATTTTTGCTGCCAAAGGAGCCGATCGCTGGCTCACGACTTCCTATGACCGCGATACCATCCGGCCGCACGCGCTCGGCAAGTTTCGCGATCTGCTGCTCGCTACGGCCAAGAGCCCGGCGATGCTTTTTTACCTCGATAACTGGCTGAGCGTGAGCCCGACCGCGAGAATGCCCGTCAATGCGCGCCGGCGGGGCCTCAATGAAAATTACGGACGCGAGTTGATGGAGCTTCATACGCTTGGTGTCGACGGTGGCTACACCCAGCAAGATGTCCGCGAAGTCGCGCGCTGCTTTACCGGCTGGACGCTTTTGCGGCCGCGCGGCGACGCCGAGTTTCATTTCGAGCCGCGCCTGCACGATCCGGGCGAGAAAATCGTCCTGGGCCGCCGGATCACCGCTGGCGCCATGGAAGACGGTCTTCAAGTGATCGATCTCCTGGCGCGCCATCCGTCTACCGCGAAATTTATCGCCACCAAGCTGGCCCGACGCTTTGTCGCCGACGATCCGCCGGCAGCGATCGTCGATCGCGCTGCCGACGCATTTCGCCGTAGCGACGGAGATATGCGCACGGTGCTCAGGACGATCATCGATTCTCCGGAGTTTTTTTCCGCGGAATTCTATCGCGCCAAAGTGAAAAAACCTTTGGAGTTTGCCGCTAGCGCGCTGCGCATCACCGGGGCGGATGTGAGAGTGACTCCGCAGTTGATCCGCTACCTCGGCCGTATGGGCGAGCCGCTTTTCCTGGCGCAACCGCCGACCGGCTACCCGGACTTGGGCTCGTCCTGGATCAGCCCCGATATGCTGCTGACGCGCATGAATTTCGCCGCCGACCTAGTGGCCAATCGTCTGGAAGGCGCGCGGGTCGCGCCCGAGGCGCTACGCGATTCTCAAGCGTTGATCCGCTTGGTGGCTCCTGATTCTTTGTCTCCCGCCACCCGACGCGTTCTCGCCGAGATCGACGAAAAGGAAGCGCCGGCCATGTTGCTAGCGGCTCCAGAATTTCAACGGAGGTAAAACGTGAATCGGTCACGCCGTTCGTTTCTTAAATCCACAGGATTGGGGTTCTTGGCCTTCGGATTACCGCCGAGTTTTCTTGTGCGTGCGGCCGGCGCCGAGCAGAACGCTCGCGGAAAATCGCTGGTGATCGTTTTCCAGCGCGGCGGTATGGATGGCCTCAACGTCGTTGTTCCGTTCAAGGATCAAGCCTACTACGCCCTGAGACCGACGATCGCAGTTAAAGAGCCGGCGTCCGGCGAGGAGCGCGCGATTGATCTGGACGGCTATTTCGCTTTGCATCCCGCGCTCGCCCCTCTCAAAGCGATATATGACAAGCGCCAGCTAGCGATCGTGCACGCGGCAGGTTCTCCGGACAACAGCCGGTCGCATTTCGATTCCCAGGATTATATGGAGCTCGGGACGCCGGGAACCAAAAGCACCGCGGAGGGATGGCTCAATCGTTATCTGAGCGAAGACCACGTAGCGAACTCACCGTTTCGGGGAGTGGCCGTCAGCCCGCAGATGCCGCGAACGTTAGCTGGAAGCGCGCCGGCTTTATCGATGTCGTCAATCGAGGAATTTCGCTTGCGTAATCCAGCCATGGCGCCTGGGCTTGAGAAGCTCTATATGAATTCAGCCGATCCGTTGTTTCGTCAGGGTGGCAAGAGCTTGTTCGAAGCTATGGCCAGATTACGCGCGATCGAATCGAAGATTCCGCCAAGCACCGCGGCCTATTCGGCCGGGCGCTTCGCCAACGGTTTGAAACAAATTGCCCGCCTTATCAAAGCCGATGTCGGTCTCCAAGTCGCATTTACCGAAATCGAAGGTTGGGATACTCACGTTGCCGAAGGCGGCGCCACCGGGCAGTTAGCCAATCGACTGAAAGAACTCGGCGAGGGCCTGGCAGCGTTCCACCAGGATTTGGGTGATCGGATGACCGATGTCGTACTCGTCACGATGTCGGAGTTCGGCCGCACCGCTCGGGAAAACGGCAATCGCGGCACCGATCACGGCCACGCGAACGTGATGTTTGTCATGGGCGGAGGCGTGCGCGGCGGAAAAGTTTACGGCCGCTGGCCGGGGCTCGCGCCCGAAGTTCTTTATGAAGGACGAGATCTCGACTTGACCACGGATTATCGCGCCGTTTGCGGCGAGGTCCTGGCTCGCCATTTGGGCCAACGCGACCTGAGCAAAATTTTTCCCGGTTTCCGCGCGGCCGGATCAATCGGTCTGCTCGCCTGAAGCAGCGCTGGATATTTCTTCCGGCGCGCCAATGCGCGCAAAACGATCTTGGGAGTGGTATTGCAGCTCGTAAAGGCGCGCATAGAGTCCGCCGCGCGCGAGCAACTCGGTATGCTGTCCTTCCTCCCAGATTTCGCCCTTGTGCACGACGATAATGCGGTCGGCATTTTTGACCGTAGAGAGCCGGTGCGCGATGATCAGTGCCGTGCGATTCTCCAGCAGCTCGTCCAGGGCTTTTTGAATCAGCGCTTCCGTTCGCGTGTCCACCGAGCTTGTCGCCTCATCGAGAATCAGAATCTTCGGATCGAACGCGAGCGCGCGGGCGAACGAGAGCAACTGCCGCTGCCCTTGTGACAGCGTCGAGCCGCGCTCCTGGACTTCCTGGCGATAGCCTTCCGGCAATCTTTCGATCCAGGGCGCAATTTGCGCGCGCCGTGCCGCGTCCAGCAGCCGCTCCTCGGGAATCTGCGTATCGCCGAGCGTGATATTGGTCGCGAAATCCCCGGAAAAAAGAAACACGTCCTGCAACACCAAGCCGAGGTGGCGACGCAGCTCCTGCTTGTTCCAGTCACGAATATCGACGCCGTCGACGAGTATTGCGCCCTGTTGGACGTCGTAAAATCGGCACAGCAGCGAGATGATCGACGTTTTCCCCGCGCCGGTGGCGCCGACCAGCGCGAGTTTCTCACCCGATCGCACCCGAAAAGAAATATTCTTGAGAACCGGCTCGCCTGGACGGTACGAAAACCAGACATCCCGGAACTCGACCTCGCCTGAAAAGCGCTCGGGTCGGCTCGGCCGCGCGGGATTTTTGATGGTTTCGGTATTATCGAGCAGCGCAAAGATTCTTTCCGCGGATGCCATGGCCGCCTGCATGATGTTGTACTTTTCCGCCAGATCGCGAATCGGCTGATACATGCGCTGTATGTACTGAATAAAAGCGACGATGACGCCTGCCTCGATGGCGCTCGATAGCATTCGCTGACCGCCATACCAGAGCAACAGGCCGACACTCAGCGCGCTGAAGAGCTCGATGATCGGAAAAAATACCGCGTTGTATCGGATGCTGCGCAGAAGCACGTTGCGATAATTCAGATTCACCTCTTGAAAGCGGCGGTACATCTTTGCTTCTTGCCCAAAAGCCTGGATCGTGGCCACCCCGGCGATGTTTTCTTGCAACCCGGCATTGAGCCGACCGAGGATGAGACGACTTTCGCGATAAACTTCCCGCGCCCGCCGCCGATAAAACCGGCTCAGGTAAATAATGATTGGAAAAGCTGCAAGACAGACCAGCGCGAGTTTCCAGTCTAACCAAAACATTGTCGCCGCTATGCCAAAGACAATCGCCACGTCCCCCAGCAGACCGACGACGCCAGTGCTGAAGAGCTCGTTCAGCGTTTCCACGTCATTGATCGTCCGCGTCATGAGACGTCCGATGGCGTTGCGGTCGAAATAGCTCAAATCCTGGTTCTGCAGATGAGAAAAGATTTCCACGCGTAAATCGTGCATCGCCCGCTGGCCGGTGTATTCCGTGGTGTAAGTCTGCACGAAAAGCACGATGAAACCGAAGCCGACGACTGCCAAATAGGCGAGCGCCATCAAGTCAAGACCGTGCACATCGCGCTGCGCAATGTAGCGGTCGATGGCGATTTTGGTGATGTAAGGACCGAGCAGCTGGCTCACGGTCTGCAGCATCAGAAAAGCAAAGGAAATAGCCAGGAGCTTCCGGTACGGGCGCAGGTAACGGAGAATCCGCGCCATCAGCCTCGCGTCGTAGGCTTTCCCGAGAATCTCCTCTTCCTGATGCTCTTCTTGGCTCACCGATGTCCTTCCGCTCGACCGATCGCTTCCACTTCGTGGATCACCGCCTGATATCGGTAGAGCTCGTAGTAAGCGCCCCGTTGGACGAGCAGCTCATCATGAGTTCCGCGCTCGATAACTTCGCCGTTTTTTAAATAAATAATTTGATCGGCATGGCGCACACTGGAAATCCGATGCGAGATCAGAAGCGTCGTCCGCCCGCGCATGAATTGTCTGAGTTGCCGCAAGATTTGTTCTTCGGTTTCCGCATCAACGCTCGAGAAAGCATCGTCTAAAATCAAGACCGGCGGATCTTTGATGATCGCGCGGGCGAGCGCGGTCCTTTGTTTTTGCCCGCCGGACAGGCGCACGCCGCGTTCGCCGATGAGGGTTTCGAAGCCGTTTCCGAATGTTTGGATCGTTGGCAAAATCTCCGTCACTCGCGCCGCTGCTTCGAGCGCCTCGCTGTCGCCGTTTTCCGTTCCGAAAAGAATATTGTCTTTGATCGAGCCGAAGAAAAGAAAAATATCCTGCGCAACATAGCCGATGATTTTTTCCAGCTCGCCGCGAGCCATTCGTTTGATGTCCACGGCGTCGATGAAAATCGTGTCATCTGGAGGTTCGTAAAGCCGTAGCAGCAAATTGGCGAGCGTGCTCTTTCCCGAAGCGGTTTCCCCCACGATGCCGCAAAATGACCCCGCTGGAATGGACAAATTGATATTCTTCAATTGCGGCGACTGATCGCTCGTATAACTAAACGTGAGACCGCGAATCTCAATTGCGCCCCTCACCGTCGGCGTTTCATTTTCTGCAGCTAAGGAGCCGTAACGCGGCGAAATGGGTGTGTCCAAAACCTCCGCAAGCCGGCTCAGGGCTGCCGTGCCGCGCTGATATTGATTGGCGGTATAGCCGATCGCCATCAGGGGCCAGGTGAGCATCGCCAGATA
>JBIOXP010000403.1:0-15230 GCA_044869705.1 Binatia bacterium
CCTATTGCTTACGAAAATTGGTTGATAATGCGCCGAGCGAACGGCGATCTCGGTTCCTTCTGGCCACATGAAGATCGTGGAGCGTGGAATACTCTTCGCAGAAAGCTGTGTGTCAGTAACGAACACCGAACGGCTACTTTGATGGAGGTGCTTCAGGCCCAAAGAATGAAGCGAGCGAGCGTCGAGCAAAATCGTTCCATCGGGCTTCCTTTGCGCATCCAACGCGGCGGTAATCGTACGTTTGTCGGTCCGGAGCGAATTTGTAA
Source organism: Binatia bacterium (assembly GCA_044869705.1). Lineage (GTDB taxonomy): Bacteria > Desulfobacterota > Binatia > UBA9968 > UBA9968 > DP-20. Next base: position 267 of record JBIOXP010000403.1, read on the forward strand.
GGACGAGTTTCGTGTCGGCGCGATCAACAATCTTAGAAAGGTTGGAAAAATAATCTGCGGAATAAACGGTGTCCGGATTGACGAAATAAAGGTCCGCGCCGAGCCGCGCGGCAAGACGAAATGACGTATGTGTCAAACCGCCAAAAAGCCAACACCTGCCGTCGCCAGCTACCAGATCTATCAAGCCTTCGGGGATTTCCTCGAAGCGGACATTGAAAGGACAAGAGAAGGCCGGGTGCTTCTCCAATTTTGTTCGTAGGGCCGCTGTCGTGAAAATATGCCAAGTCACAGACACATCCTTCGCGAGACCCGGCAGATTACCGGGCGTCATCAAACTTGACAAACCGTACTGCAAGAATAGATCCGCATACGTTTCGCTCCAAGCGACGACACTGACGACGATCGCAGGCCGAGAGTAGTTCGTCCGTTCAAGGTAACCGACATCTTTTTCAACGGAAATAAGATAAGGCAACAGTTTCAGCATCAAGCGATCGAGCGCCACGTATTCTGAATTTGGCCGCGACTTTAACGCTGCCAGCACTTCGAAGCCGGCCAGCGCTGCGTTGAGATCGCCGTTGCAGGTAACGAGATCGTAGATAGCTTTTCGTGCAAACGAATGCATGGTTGCGACTTCTGCGCCACGAATGCCGCGCAAAAAAAAGCGACGGACTTTCCTGGGCAGCCAACCCCCTACAGCATTGCGAAACGCACGTTCATCCGTTTCTAATCCACGCACATGCCACGTCGGCAACCAGGATAATACGCTGGCCAAAATCGCGATCACACCGACCCGCGCCGCTTGAAACTGCTCATTGATATCGATTAGTACGGAAATTGGCGGCCGGTCGAGAATAGCTTGCGTGTCGTTCTGATGCCGCTGAAGGCCGTGCAGGTAGGTTATCAGCGCTTCATGGTCTCGCCACGAATAGCGAGGCCACGAGAGTAATACACGCCGCGCCAATAGGAGGACGGTAAGAACGTGATCATAGTGTCGGCTGCGCCGAAGCAAACCGATGACGCTCTGCCGAATCATCTGTCGCAATTCCGCATTTAGTGCAATTTGGCGTATCGATCGAAGCCTTCGTCGATGTCGCCAAAGAACTCCTGCCGACCGTTGTTCATCAACAATGCCTTATTGCAGATCGCCCGGCAAAGAGACTCAGCGTGAGACGCCAAAACAATGATTTTGGCTTTGCTCATGAAATTTTTGACTCTTAGTTCGGCCTTTTCTTGGAACTGGGAGTCGCCGGCACCGATACCCTCATCGATCAGCAAAATGTCGGGGGACTGCATGGTGGCCAGCGCAAAAGCCAGCCGAGCACCCATACCGGCCGAATAAACCCGCGTCGGCAACGACAGGTATTCGCCGAGTTCGGTGAACTCTTCGACATCGCGGATAATATCTTTCAAATTCGCTTTCGGCCAGCCGTAAAGTTCCGCGACCAACTTGATGTTCTCGTAGCCGGTGGCATCGCCGTTCAGTGACATGGAATTGCCGAGCTGGGCGATGACTTTGCCACTCACTTCCAGACGGCCGGTGGTCGGCGGGTAGATGCCGGCGATCAGACGCAGTAATGTGGTCTTGCCGGCACCATTGTGTCCGATTAAACAGACTCGATCGTCATCGCTGAGCTCGACATTGATGTTGGACAACGCGTGAATCATCACTGCCGCCGAAGTTTGGCTGACGTTGCGCGTGCCGACTTTCGCCGTGCGAAAAGACGGCAGCCTGATCAGCCGCAGTGAAGCACTATCGTAGATCGGAAATTTGACGCTTGCATTTTGTATTCGGACTGACGTCATAAGCAGCTACCGCCGTTGTCTCAGACGAAGTATGCCAGTTGGCGCCGCATTCTGCGGTAAGTGAGGTAGGCGAGCGAATAACCCACCCCCGTCGTGATCAGAACGGTGATGTAGTGGCCCAGCGGCGGGACTTCGCCAAGCAAGGGACTACGGACAATCTCGATATAGTAATAGAGGATGTTGTAATCGACTATAAATTTTCTATCGCCCCGGACCTGGCGAAAATCCCAGAATACCGGCGTCACAAAGAACGCGAGCTGGAGCAAATTGCGTAGAACCATTTCGATGTCGCGGAAGCGCGCGCAAAGAAACGCGAATAAAATAATGACCCAATATGCGTTGATAAAGAGAAGGAGCAAACCGGGAACGGCTAGCAACGCTGTCCAGCCGAAATTGATCGGCAGTAACAACACTCCAAGAAAATATAGAACGCTATGGTGGCCGAAGTTAATGATGGCCTTCATCAAAGTTCGGCCGACATAGAGATCGATGCTGAAATTAGTCGTGGTGATATAGACGCCATTCTTGACAAAGGTCGCAGCCCCCTCCGTGATTGCGGTGGTGATGAACGTCCAGATGATAATGCCGAGACCGATATAGGGTGCCGTGTCAATCGCATCACCACCGATAATCGCGGACGACACGACGGCGATTCCGAGAACCATAATGAGGACGTTGATCGTTTCCCACATCGGGCCGATTTTCGAGCGCCGATACTGGCAAACGGTGTCGAGCCAGGCCCAATGCCAGCATTTCTTGAAATTGCGTATCGAGCGCTGCGTCAACTGAACGATGCCAAACTGAGGCATCGGCTCGTGCGGTAAATTTGCGATATCGAGGTTCGCCATGGCGGACAAATTTACCCTGATCGGCGTAAAGCCCAAGGTTAAACGGCATGCACGGTCTTCGGTGAATCTTGTTGGCCCGCGAGTACACCAAGATTCATCGGCGCGTCAAGGAGCCAGGCCGATTGCGCCGGTCACGTTCGATCGTCGAACGTTCCTGTTCTAGTTTCGGACGTCAGCGCGCGCTGAAATACGATGATGTTGTCATTGCAATGGACGTGCTGAGATTCGGCGAGGCAACTTGGTCGAGAAACCGCCGCGCCGCGACCTTGCGCTCGTGGGAAACGAAAAATTGGGCAACAGAATATCGGCATCCGCGTCTGAAATTGAACTGTTTCTCAGTACCGCCAATGCGGGAACGGTGCCCGTCAGCGCCGGCTGCGGAAGAAAGCGCGTTGCGATAAGCTTCCATCGCTCCCTTGCACAAGCCAAGTTCGAAATAGCTGTGACCCGCCAGAACATACGCTTCAGCGTTCAGAGGCTTGGCCGCCTTCAATTTGGCGATGAGAGCGGAAAACGGCCGTCACGAAATGCCGCATCGGCGGCCCGGATCACCGGTGCGAGAGAGGCAAGTTGTTGTGTGGAAGGTTTACGACGATTGGCAAACCAACGATGAAGTCTACACACCTCGAACTGAATTCTAAATTTTCGAACAGCACCTGACGTCGGACAGTTAGTCTTCCCGACTTCTCCTGCCAGAAGGTGCGGTTATTGTCGTTGCCAGTATACATGTTAACTTTGTCGGGCACAATTGCTGGCGGGGCCACAGCGCATGCGACGCGGGGAAATTCCGGCACTGACGGGGCTGCGCGGGGTTGCCGCGCTTCTCGTGCTGATCAACCACTATGCCGTGTGGTGCGCGCCATTCAAATGGAGCACCGCGCCGCCACTGATCGTGGGCGTCGCATCTACCTCCGATTTCGGAATGACCCTGTTCTTTACGTTGAGCGGCTTCGTCATCACTTACAACTATGCCGCGCTCGATTGGCTGTATCGTCCGGTTGGCTCGTTCCTTGATTTTGCCTGGCGGCGCATCTCGAGACTTGGACCGGGACTCCTCCTCTTTTGCATCGTAATTGCTTTGTCCACACCGCAATCCGCCGAATTGCCCTTCAAGCTGTGGGCGCTCCTGAGCGTGCCATCCGTCCAGACCTGGTATCCGTTCAAGATCGGCGGCGTGCTGGCTAGCGACAGCTATTTCCATGTGAGTTGGAGCATCAGTACTGAGTTCATGATGTACTGGATGTTTGCAATAGCAGCGGTGGTGCTCGCGGCTGCGCGTCATCGCGCATGGACGCTTATTGCGTTGGCGTTGGTTGCCATTACGGCCATTGTCCTAGCGTCCGGCGCATACTTCGTACCCCTGCCTCCTGTCACCGACCAACTTACCGATGCCGAACGCGCGCGCTGGTTCTTCGATTTATCGCCGTGGTGGCGCATATTGAACTTTGCGTTCGGCGCTGCTGCGGCCCTCGCGGTCATGCGCCGCCTCAGCATCCCCCGTGGGTTGCTGAGTGTTGCGCTTGTCGCAGTCGCTGCGATCTACGTGGGGCACATCTTTGGGTTCAGTCTCAGCGCGACGATGACGCAAGTTGTAACTGCTGCGTCGTTCGCAGTGCTTATGGCTGTCAGCACAGAGGCCACTGCAGTCAACACGATATTAGGAGTACGTCCGCTGATGTTCGTGGGTGAGATTTCCTACTCGCTTTACTTGTTCCACTTCCTGGCACCGCGGCTGATCCACAACATGAATGTTGAGCCCTTCACCGCTGGGGCGCTCCCCCTCTACGCCCTCCAGTTCGTCGCGGCCCTGTTGTTGGCGCTAGCTATCGCCGCCGGCCTGTTCCGTATCGTGGAACAGCCCGCACAGTCATTTTTGCGGCGCATGGGCCACCCACAAAACGGCAGGCACCAGTCGTTCCGGCTCCCCAAAATACAAGCGAACCCGCGTTGTCTGAGGGGCGGCGCGCCCGGTTGAACTTGCAGAGCCTCTTCCGACGATGACCTCTCGCCAGTAGCTATGCCGTTGGCTCTCTCGCGTCGTCGCCCCAGAAGCGAGTCTCCCTCTGGACCGGAACTTTGAGCCGCTGCAGACTCGAGCGACAAAGTCTTTCGTTGCCGACCGTCCGTTTTTCCGTGTCGACGAGTTCGCACTTGATGGTGTGCGTTCCCGTTATTGTAGAAGGCCTGAGAAGCGGAAAACGCTGCCGCGCCAACGTTTGTCCGCTATTGGAGTAATAGCGGACATTGACGAGCCCCCGGGGGCATCAAGAAAATATATGCGATCAATACCGCGACCTCAGTTTCACGCGAGATTCCGCAGTTTTTTGAAACGCGGTTTTCGCGTTGTGTCGTACCGCAAAAAACCGCGTTTGACCTTGGCGTCACCCGCTGCCACTACGACCAATCCGCCACGCAAGCTCGGTTTGCGAAAACGAACCGGTAGATGGCGAGCGACGACTGCGTCGCGATTCTCGACGCTGATTCATATTGGCGACCCGATCCCCTAACTCGGCCAAACGAGATAAAATCACACAGACGTGGTCGAAATAGACACCCAGGCGAGGTGGGAGTTTCGATGCATCGCTGCGCCGGCTTGAGGACTTCGATTGGTTCCTGCGCTTCGCCCTCGCTGGCGGAATGCTCGCGGTGTTTGACCAGATCGTCGCAATCGTCGAAATTGGACAAGTTTCAACGCAACATCTCAACGACGTGTTCGCATTGGTCAGCATCGACTGCGATCTTTACGAGAGTACGGCGAGCGTGCTCGAGCACTTGCTCGGCAAGAAGACGTATTCCGATGGCTACGCCGGTTTTTTCGATGATTGGTATTGCAATCGCGGCTCGCCGGAATTCGGCAAACAACGGGCGTGGGCTGAGTATACCGCGCGATACAAGATCCGCTTCGCAGATTGGGGACCATATTTGGTTGTCGGCCGAAAGTTCATCCTATACGCCTAACACTCGTGTTCGTCGGCTGCAGTTCGAGTTAAGGTTTGGGAATTATGTTGAAAGAGCTAGCTGCGCGCGCGTTCAAGATGGCTTACCTAATCGATGATTTAGGGAGCAAATTTGATAGCTGGGGGCACAATCTGCGTCTGAGAATCTTGCGCAAGTCGGCAGAAAATCCCGCTAAGTATGTTCGCACCGTTGCCGAAGCCCGCACCAACGAGACTCTGAAAAGTCTCTATGCTTATGCCCTTGAATTCTGTATCGAAAACGAAATCCGGCAGTGCTGGTCGCACGTTTTTCGTCTTGATGAATTTAAGACCAACGCGGGACAGGCTGCGGCATTGCGCGCGTTCTGCATCCGGTGGCTTAGCCCTACTGAGTCCGGTATGGTCCGCGCTCAACAAATTGAGAACACACTCGACCTGCTGTTCCGCTCAAATCCAGTAGCACGGCTCGAGCGCATGGCCTCCGCTTCGGTTGAATTCCTCGCCACCGTGCGGCGGCGCGGTATAACACCGTACGATCTCGGCGACTGGCGAGAGTTGATCAGAGCGCTTTACGTCTTGAACTTTTATGAGACGACCGGCTACGGACGGAAGAATTTTTCTGCGATTCATCGAATTGCACGGCAGTTGTTTGAAAGCGTCCCCGAACCCGCCGGGAACGTGACACCGCATCAGCGCGACGTTCTCGTCCGGTACGCGATCAACTTCGACCTGCTCGATATCGCCCTCCGCTTCGCCATAAACGGCGGGAAAAGCGGGGAGTTCGTCACCCGATTGCTGCGAGATTTCGACAGACTCACAAAGGTGAATAGTAAATTTTGCGCGGAATATCGGGCAGACGCACACAAGCCCTCAATTTCAATCGTCGCATCGACGGTCTGGGGCGATCAGTTCGTTGACAATTTCATGAACTATTGTGTGGCGTCGTTGTTATCGAACGGTAACATTCCGGATCTCGCCAAAGAGACGTCCGTCATCCATTCGATTGTCACGACGCGGCGTGACGAGGCTAGAGTCCGCGCCCATCCATTGTTCCGGGAGCTGGAACGTCAAGCGCGCGTGGAATTTCGAATCTTTGACGACTCGCTGCTACAAGAACGGGAAGACTCTGGATTTGCCTTTTACCGATTCTACGGCCTTCTCGACCACGTTCATATCGACCTGGCGCGTAAGCTATCCTGCGATCTCTACTTGCTTCCGCCGGACGTTGTCTATTCAGCCGACTGCTTGACTGTCCTGCGTCGCTCGCTTGTCGATCAAGGCGACGTATGCCAGCCGCCGTACCTCGAAGCAGAGAGGTCCGGTTTCCTTCGCGATATAAATGGTTTGCGCTCCAGCAATGCCGTCCTTTCACTTCCGGGCCGTGAACTACTCGTTTGCGCCGCGAAGAATATAACTGACCATTTCCGCTCATTAATTGTCAGTCGGCAGAACAACCAATTTTGCCGAGATCCTCGCGAGATTTTCTGGCCCGTCGAGAACGGCCTAATGATGCACTCAGTGTATATTCATCCGTGTGCTGTATCCCGTCGTGTACTCGCGAGAGGGTTCCATCCGAACTACGAAAACGTCGACTATGCTTTTCCTGCGCGGGTACTACAGGCCGACGGAAAACTGAGTGTTCTGAACAATGCTGACCTCGCGGCCGCTGTCCATTTCAGCCCAACGAAACGGGCGGGCGCATATACCAAGACCGGCTTTAGGCTTCGCGATTTCGTCGGAGCGCATGCTCACGATTACCATGTGCATCGCGAGTGCTTTCCCAACGGCGTGTTCCTGCCGTGCGGCGATCTCGGATATCCCGCCGCCGCTGGATATCGAGAGGAACTGGCGATCGTTGTTGCTGCGCTGGAAAGGCCCGTCAATACATCGGGATACAACCCCTTCTTCCCACCGCGGCGGTATAACGGATAACTTGCTGCCAATGAAACCCGGACGAACGAATAGGTCACGGCGCGGCGTTAGGCCATAAAAACGGATTCCATGCAGAATTGTCATGTGTGCCACGAGGCCGCACTTAGGTTGGTAGAATTGCCCAATACGGTACCGCGCCTTGTCAGCTCGGATGTTCGCGTCGTGCCGGGCACTGTGACCTGGGCCGTCTGTGACAATTGCGGGACGATTCAAAAGTATGTTGATGAAGATTGGCTGCGGATGTCGGCTGATATTTACGATCATTACGACATCAATCATCAGTCCGCGGGCGATGAACCTCGCTTGTTCAACACGGCGTTCGGCAGCGGGCCGCGTTCATTAATCGTTGTGCGCCATGTTCTTCACGAGATCGCGGTTGTCGCGTCGGGGAAACTCTTGGACGTCGGATGCTCAAACGGAAATCTGCTCAAGACGTTCCACACATTGCGGCCGGAATGGGAGCTTTACGGCTCGGAGATTTCGGAAGGGTGGAAGGTCCCCGTGCTAGCGCTTCCCGGCGTCAAGGATTTCTATATCGGCCGGGAAGCAACGTTCCCACTCAAATACGATATTGTTTCTCTCACCCATGTCCTCGAACACATCCCCGATCCGCGGCATTTCGTCCGAGAATTGAGCCGCAATTTGGCTCCAGGCGGGCATCTGGTCATCGCCGTCCCCAACATTCGGCAGAATCCAATCGATCTGCTGATCGCCGATCATGCCTCACACTTCGACGAGAACAGCCTGGGCAGCGTTTTGTCCAGCGCCGGGCTTGAAGTCATCAATCTCTCAACCGCGACCATTTCGAAGGAATTAATCGCGATCGCACGCGTGACTTCCGAAAGTCAGTCATTCAAGCCGCGTCCAGCCGCTGAAACGCACCTGGAACTGTGCCAGCGCTACTTCCGTCTCATCGAGGGCGTTCGCGCCGCTGCCGAGAAGGCACGTAACGAGGCCTTGGATTTCGGCATCATGGGTTCATCGATTGCCGCCGCCTGGCTGTTTGAGGAACTTGGTGGCGCGGTTGATTTCTTCGTCGACGAAGACGAGAGTCGTCAGGGTCATAGCTTGATGAAAAAGCCGATTGTCGGTTATGCTGGGGTTCCGGCGAATGCGACGGTTTTCATTCCAATGGCGGCAGTGGTCGCCGAAGCCATCATGGCGCGGGCAAGTGGTTATTCGATTCGGTTTTCTTATCTGGATTGGAACCGGGTTGACGCAAACTTGGCGCGCGACTAATTCTTGAAAGAGTGCTGCCATGACTGTTGCCCAAGCCGCTCCGTTAAGCACGAGTGCGTCAGCGCCGCCCGCGGTAGCAGCGCAGGTGTTTCGCGAACAGGGCGTCATTGCGGTCACGCAAATTCTTCCGCTGGCGGTGACGGAACGTGTGATCGCCTTCTTGCGTGACGCGATCAAGGACATGGCTTCCGTATTTTCAAATTACGGCATCGACCTCAACGCGCCGACCGCGGGCCGCCAGGTCCAGGAATTGATCGATCGTGACGAAAAAATTCCGCCGGAGCACAGGCATATCCTTCTCGGGCACTTCCCGCTTTCGGTACGACTCGACAAGGCGATTTGGGAAATTCCGCAGACTCTGGCACAACAACCGCTGCTCTACGAGATTCTTGAGACACGCAAATTGTTCGTCCACATGCCGCCGGCCGCGCGCTTTGTGCTGCCCGGCAACATGGGAGCGGCGGTTCCGGCACATCAGGACGTGAGCTACAACAAGCACCTCGGTTCGTTCTGCATTGTCTGGGTTCCGCTCGTGAGCATCGACGTCGAGTGCGGCGGCATGGCCATTTTCCCCAGAACGCAGGAGATGGGTGAGATCTACAAGGGCGAGTCTATCGCCGCGACCGACGGCTGGATTCCGAAGATTGATACGAGCAACTTCAGCCGGATCGAGATGCAGCCGCTTTCAGCCGGCGATATCGTCGTCATGGCCGACAAGACCGTGCACGAATCGATGCCGAACACGTCGGACCGCATTCGCATCAGCATCGATTTCCGGTTCTTCGGCGAAAAATCCGGATCGACGAAGCACTATCTGGATCTTCAGGAAAACCGCATCATCGCGCCGGCCGCGTGATGTCCGGCGCATCTGATTGCTGATAGTTAGCCTTTGATCACGTAAGCCGCTGGCACATTTGTCCAGGTAAACGTCTTCAGACGCACCTCGGGCTTATCACGGAAAAATTCATCTACCGCCTGCGTTTCGCCCGGCCAATCCGAGATGCCGTATTCGTCGAACAACAGCACGCCGCCGCGCGCGACCTTGTCCCACATGACCCCGAGCGCGGCCTTTGTCGGCCTGTACAGATCACAGTCAAAGTGGACGAGAGAGAAGCGAACCCCGGGGTTGTCGATCAAAAATTTAGGGACCGACTCCTCGATATTGCCGTGCACCAGTTTGACCCGCGGTTTTTCCGGGACAAAACGGTCGGCGTCGAACATGGCAATCGCGTCTTCCAGTTCGCCTAGGAATTTGCCGGGATCGAAGCCGCCGACGACCTTGCCGACATTCATTTGCGGCGTCGCATCCTCCGGCGACAGGTCCGTGAATCCGCGCCAGTTGTCGAAGCCGTAAACGGTCTTGGTGCGGTCGCCGATGGCATAGGCCTCGAGCAGGTTCGCCCAGGTCATAAGACCAGCACCGCGAAACACGCCAAGTTCCGCGATATCACCCGGGACATCGAGCGTCGCCTTGAACAATTCGACATGAGCGAGAAATCGCTTCAGCGCCTGCCGGCGCGCCAGAACGGCGAAATGCTTGACCGCCGTCAGCGGATCGATTTTGAACTTAGCACAATGATCGGCGATGCGCTTTTCCGCATCGCCATCGAGATTCGATTTCTTGAAACCATCGCTCCCATCAAGCATAGACTGTCGTCCCGGATAACGAAATTCATCTAAATCTATTGGAACACTAGCAAATTTACTTTTATGATGTCACGTCGTGACGCCGGTTTGCGCGTATAAATAATTTGAGAGGCTGCCAATGTTTTTTCGCCGCTGGCGACATGCCCCCGCGCTCGACTTGCAGCAGCTTTGTAACCTGGTGGTGCAGCGGCTTATCGCGGCGGGCAACACAACGTGGCACGAGAATGCGTTTCTGCCCGAACACTATGCTGACCCCGCCAAATCCGCCGAGGCGCTGAAGATACTCTGCGCTCGCCACCTGCTCGCCGAAGCCGGCGACTATGAAGGTGCGAGCCGGGTATTCGAAAGTCTCAACGCAATCGGCGTCCCGGAGGGCGAGCCGTTCCGCTTCATGCGGTTGATGTGCGCTCACCTTTCCGCGTCGATCGGAAACACGCGACTCGCGACGATCCGCAACGACAAATCAATCATTGGCCTTGTGGTCTGGGGCGACGCCTACATCGCGCAGCTCGGCCACTGCAGCATCCCCTCCTTGCTGGCCTAGGGTAACCTTCCGGCGCTGCGCGCGCAGAGCGACACGACATTTCTCGTCCATACCTGCCAGCGCGATCGCGGCGCGGTCGAGGCGCTTTTCAGCAAGTTCGGGTTGAAAGACGCGCTCCAAATCGAATATTTCCCTGATGAACTGATCGAAGCGTCAAAGGCAGCCGGCGATCCTCGTTTCGACGGTCTGAAGTACTGGCTGCTTGGCGCACTGCAGAGCATTCAGCTTCACCGGGCCCGCGAAACCGGCTCGCGATTCTGGTCGACCTTTCCCGACGTCGTCTACTCCGACGACTACATGGCGACGATCATGGCGATCAACCGCGAAGGGAAGGGCACGGTGCTGCTGTCGGGCTTCAAGGCAAATCGCGACCTGTTGACCGCCGCGCTGGCGGGCGCTGCCACGGTATCCGCACCGAGGTTGATCGAACTCGCGCTGACCCACATCCACGAATATTACCGGATACTTTTCGTGAAGCCGGGCCAAACCCATCTGCCGAGACATACTTGCGTCTTTTTCAACTGCGGCAATACTGTCCGAGTGCATTCGCCGCATCACAACATTGCGATGATCGACGCTCCTACTCTGCAGTTATCGGCGCCGCGCTTTTATTTGACGCTCGACGCTTCGATCGAAAAAATTTCGCCGCTAGAAGGTTGCCACTTTCATCGACCTGAGGATCGCTATTTCGCGACCGAACTGGCGGGCGACGAGCCGATGTACTCTACAGATCTCTCCGAGCCGGAATACATCAACCACCTGGCGCAGCACTCCAATAGACTACAGTTGGACTTCTACCGGCGACCCTACATACTTGGTGTAGCGCCGGGTTGGGCGCCCGATAAGTTGACGAACGATGCCGAGACCGACGCGTATGTCGCCCGGATCTCCGAGCGCGCCGGTGATCGTCCAAAGGACCCGGCCTTACAGGCGCATCTGATTTCGGCCATAAAGGAAATGACCCGGCGCGCTACAGCGGCGGAGTAATGGCGGGCCCAAGGGCTCGCCAGGTCAAAGCGGTCAATACGATCCAGGATGTGGGCCGTTAAGCCTGCGCGATATTCAACAGCACCCGACCGGCAGTTCCGCTTCGCACCAGATCCAGCGCCGTGTTGATCTCGGCGAGCGGGAATTCATGTGTGATGATCCCCTCGAACGACACCTTGCCAGCCCTGTTGAGCCGGATGATGCGCGGAATATCGATGTGTGGAGCTGCATCGCCGCCGTGCGATCCCGTCAACACTTTGTTGAAGTGAATCGGCAGCGTGTAGATGCTGACTTTCTCGTTGGGGACGCCAACGAGAACGATGGTGCCATCGGCATGCGTCAGGTCGTAGGCCAGTTCGATGACGGACTTGACGCCCGTGCACTCCAAAACCTTATCCGGCCCCTTGGGGCCGACGATCTTGCGGATTTCCTCCGCGAGATTTTCGATCTTCGATGAGTTGATCGTATGCGACGCGCCGCGCGTCTTTGCCATTTCAAGCTTTTGATCGATCAGGTCGACCGCGACGATCGGATAGGCGCCCGCCAGTGCGGCAAACTGCACGAGATTGAGGCCAACGCCACCGATGCCGAACACGACAACCGACTCGCCGATCTTCACATGGGCGTCGTTGTTGATGACACCGGCCGCCGTAGTGACGGCACAGCCAAACAGCGGCGCGACCTTAAGGTCGTAATCCGCCGGAATGACCGTCATACGGTTCTCGGAAATCACCGCGTATTCGCAGAACGTCGTAACCCAACCGGCGTTGAGCTTCTCGCCCTTCCACTTGTAGGAAGCGGGACGCGCCTGGATGCCCTGGCTTGGACGCCAGTGTAGAACGACGGTGTCGCCCGGCGTGACGTGCATAACGCCGGGGCCGATCTCGATGACCTCGGCCGAAGCCTCGTGACCGAGCAAATGCGGCAGGAACTTATCTGGACCTTTAACCGCCTCGATCTCATTGATCTGCGCACCGCAGATTGAGGTGTAGAGGATCTTGACCAGAACTTGCCCGGCGTCGAGGGCGTCTGGAAAAGTGATCTCGTCGACGATTAGCGGCTTGCGCGATTTCGCGAGGATTGCGGCCTTGGCGGTCTTGATCTTCATTTCCTGCTCACGCGCTCTTATTCGAAATAGATGAATTCGTAGTCGCCGGTATACCCGAAGTGCGTAAAGAGCCAGATCCACGAAGCGGTGTCGTAGAACGCCTCCGCGGTCAGCGCCCAACATTGCATATTAAACTGCTCGAGCTCGTTATTGTAGCTCTCGACCATAACGTACTTGTTGATGCCGACTCGCTCGATTTCCTGAAGCGCCGCCTGCAGCTCGAAGATTTTGAGATTGTGCAGGGTGCCTAGCGACACCACCAAATCGAACGCCTTGTCACCAAATGGGTAGCGATCCTGGGCCTTGTACCGGAACATGTTGCCCCGCACCGCTTCGTGCGCGTTTGCTAGTCCGTGACGTGAGATATCGAAGCCCACGACCTCCGCATTTGGCAGCAGCTTTTTGAATTCATAAAGCAGAAATCCCTTGCCGGCACCTACGTCTAAAATTCGTGCGCCGTCTTTGAGTCCGTACTCCTCGATGAGATTCTTGGCGACAGGTGCCCATCGCCCGTCAATGAATTTATAGCCGCCATAACCATAGCGCCGATCGCCATCCCAATAATCGCTTTCGTACTCCTTGGCTTTCATCATGCAGTGGACTTTTTCGTCCATCATGCGGCCGACATAATCCCGCTTGGTCATCTTATGCAGCGGTGTCACGATATTAAGAAGATTGCCCATCTGTATTCCTTGTGCAGTTTGAAAAGCGCCAGACGCTTTTAAAAACGCGGATAACCCTGAAATTGAACATTTCTGCGGGGTTGCCCGATGGTTTGGTATTTGTCAAGAAAGATTGCCGTTGCGACCTGGCCTCAGTCATACGGATTCGTTGATATTCCCCACGTCCCGGCCGAGCGGATACGCGAACTGCACAACAACGATCTGCTGCACATGATATTCGGAGTTGCAACCTGAGCGGCAATTCATGAGCCGATCTAGATTATGGCGTGCTGCACTTCTTATTTTGGCAGTCACACATTGATCGCGCAAACCGCTGGAAGCAAAGCTGAAACGCCTGATACGCCGCCTATATCTATAAAATATGCCATACTGTTGTTTTCAAGGGGGGCAGATGACCGGAGCTGTAAAGACCACATGCGCGGCGCCATCTGTGTCGATAATAACTCCAGTTTTTAATCGGCAGCAACTTGGTGTAAGGGCAATCCGCAGTATCTTGGCGCAGAATGTTTCTGACATCGAGATTTTGATAATAGACGATTCTTCCGAGCCTGCCTTTACACTCCCGGACGACATTGCTGCGCTACCGTATGTTCGGCTAATTCGCCATGAGCAGAACCAAGGTGAAAGCGGCGCTCGCAACACTGGCATCGCGGCGGCGCGTGCCGAGTGGATAGCGTTTCTAGATTCAGACGATTATTGGCTGCCGGACACATTTGCTCCTCGGTTTGCTATGGCAGAGCGAGAATTCTTGGAGGAAGCAAACCCAATGATTGCGTACGTCGCCGGGTTTTTACTGGATAACACCCGGCTGCTCCGACAGGAGGCGCGGATTCCACGGAGTAGTGACAAGCCACTACACTTCGCAAGCGGAATTTGGTTTTCGCAAGGCTCCACAAGCATCTTGCGGAAAAGCGCATACGCTGTTGTTGGTCCGTGGGATACGGATCTGCGGCGACTACAAGACTTGGATTGGTTTCTTCGCTTCGCGCTTTTCGGTGGACAAGTGAAAGCGTGGGATGAAATTGTTGCAGTAATAGAGATCGGCAAGAAGCCGGACATAGCGACGCTTGAGATCAGCGCGAAACGCATTCGTGCAAAGTTTAGTCGTGGAGAGTACGAGCTCGATCGGACGCTGCTTCGTCGGTTGGATGCCTACTTTGACGTTGAACGAGCCTCAATCTGGATTGCCAACCGGCATCTTGCTAAAGGGCTGTTTTATCTGCTGCGGTCGTTTTGG
>JBIOXP010000404.1:0-7368 GCA_044869705.1 Binatia bacterium
ATGAAGGCTCCTATTTGCTGGGCACCTCGATCGCGCGACCGCTCATTGCAAGGGGGCAGATCGATGTGGCCGTGAAAGAAAAAGCCGACGCCGTGTCGCATGGCGCCACCGGCAAAGGCAACGATCAGGTGCGGTTCGAGCTCACTTACTATGCCTTGAAGCCCGGGATTCAGGTCATCGCGCCGTGGCGCTTGTGGGATCTGAATGCACGATCGACATTGATCGAGTATGCACGCAAACACGGCATTCCCGTGCCCGTTACCAAAGCCAAACCTTACAGCACGGATCGGAATCTGTTTCACATCAGCTATGAAGGTGGAATTCTCGAAGATCCATGGAAGGAGCCGCCGGCGGACATGTTCGTCTGGTGCCGGCCACTCGAAAAGGCGCCGAACCGGCCCGAGTACATCGAGATCGAGTACTCGAAGGGTAATCCGATCGCGGTCAATGGGCGAAAACTCTCGGCCGCTAATTTACTTGCGCGTTTGAATGAGATCGGCGCGAAGCACGGCATCGGCCGGGTCGATATTGTCGAGAACCGCTATGTCGGTATGAAGTCCCGTGGCGTGTACGAGACACCGGGCGGCACGATTCTGCACGCCGCGCATCGCGGAATCGAATCGATCACCATGGATCGCGAAGTGCTTCGCCTCAGGGACAGCTTGGTGCCGCGTTTTGCCGAAATGATCTACTACGGGTACTGGTTCGCGCCCGAGCGCGAGGTATTGCAAAAGGCCATCGACGCTGCTCAGGCGAACGTCAGCGGTCTCGTCCGGCTGAAGCTGTACAAAGGCAACGTCATGGTGGTGGGACGAAAGTCCGATTTCTCGCTCTATGACGCGAACGTCGCGACCTTTGAAGCAGACCAGGTTTATCGACAAGCCGATGCCGACGGCTTCATTCGGTTGAACGCCCTGCGCTTGCGCTTACAGCAGTCGCAAACCGCCAAACAGCGATAGCTATGGCCGTGGTGAAAGCAAAGAAACCCAAACTCTGGGGCGGACGCTTTGCGGACAATACCGCGGACTCGGTGGAAGACTTCACCGCCTCAATCAGCGTCGATGCGCGGCTGTACCGCCACGATATCATGGGGAGTGTCGCGCATGCCAAGATGCTCGCTAAGCAAAAGATAATTAGCTCGAGGGATGCGCGAAAGATCGTGCGCGGTTTGCAAGCGATCGAACGGGAGATCGAGAGCGGCAAATTTGCGTTCTCGGCTGCCGATGAGGACATTCACATGAATATCGAGCGCCGCTTGACCGAGCGCATCGGCAGCGCCGGCGGCAAGCTTCACACCGCGCGCAGCCGCAACGATCAGGTAGCGCTCGATATGCGGCTGTTTTTGCGTGACGAGGTCAAGCTGATCGTCGAGGCATTGGCAGGGCTCTGCCGTGAGCTCGCGAAAGCGGCGCAAAAGCATCTGGACGTGATCATGCCCGGTTATACGCACTTGCAACGCGCTCAGCCCGTCCTGTTTGCGCACCATCTCTTGGCCTACGTCGAAATGTTTGAACGCGACCGCGAAAGGTTCGCCGATTGTCTGGAACGAAGCGATGTGCTGCCTTTGGGATCGGGCGCATTGGCCGGCACGACATTCCCGATCGATCGGGCGTATGTCGCAAAGCTTTTGGGCTTTCGGCGCATATCGAAAAACAGCATCGACGCGGTGAGCGATCGCGATTTTCTCCTGGAGTTCTTAGCGGCTGCGTCGATATTGTTTGTGCACCTGAGCCGGCTCGCGGAGGAGTTGGTGTTGTGGTCGAGCCAGGAATTCGGGTTTGTCGAGTTGCCCGAGGGTTACTGCACCGGCAGCTCGATGATGCCGCAGAAAAAAAATCCCGACGTGCCGGAGCTCATCCGCGGCAAAACCGGTCGGGTGTTCGGCCACTTGCAATCGCTGCTCACGATCATGAAAGGGCTGCCGCTCGCTTACAATCGGGATCTGCAGGAGGATAAGCTACCGCTATTCGATACCGTGGATACTGTGAAAGCCAGCATCAAGATCATGGGTGAAGTGATTGCGGGGATGAAAGTACGCCGCAGGCGTATGCAAACAGCAGTCGAAGATGGTTTTATGAACGCCACAGACGTGGCGGATTACCTGGCCGAGCGCGGCGTGCCGTTTCGTGTCGCCCATGGGATTGCCGGCCGGATTGTGCAGTTTTGTCTGACCAATGATAAGCATATCAACGATATGACTGTGGACGAATTCAAGCGGTTCTCCGGTAAATTTGACAAGACCATATACGAATATCTTGAGGCGGAAGCGGTGGTGGCGCGTCGGCGCGCTTTCGGCGGCACGGCGCGCGAAAACGTCCTGCGGCGGCTGAAGGAGTTGAGGGGGCGATGAAGCGACTGATCAGCGTTTTGATGATGCTCTGCGCGAGCTTCGGGTGCGGCAAAAAAGGCGACCCGCGCGCGCCGGAGCTCGCGACGCCCAAGGTCATCACGAACCTGGCGGCACGCTCCGGGCCGAACGGGATAACCTTGACGTGGAGCCGACCCACTGAATATGTCGACGGCACGCCATTAAAAGACCTGACCAGCTTCGTCATTTTTCGCAAAGAAGTCTCGCAGAGTTGTCCGGACTGCCCGGTGCCGTACCGGCAGCTGACCACGGTGAACGTCGAAGATCGAGAGAAATTCGTCCGACAAAAACAGTATCGCTATGACGATCAGGAGGTCCGGCCGAGCTTGATCTATCGCTACCGGATTGCATCACAGTTACTCGACGGATCGCTAAGCGCGCCATCCAACGAAGTGGAAGTCGCACGGGGTAATCCATGAACCATTTTGAATATCGCAACGGCGAAATGTTCGCGGAGGGTGTGCCGCTGAAACGAATAGCGCGGGAAGTCGGCACGCCAGCTTACGTTTACAGCTTGGCGACGTTGAAGCGCCATTTCAAAGTTTTCAACGAAGCTTTCGCCAGAGTCCGGCATATCGTTTGTTTTTCGGTCAAAGCCAACTCGAATCTGGCTCTGCTCCGCGCCTTCGCCAAAGAAGGCAGCGGGTTTGACATCGTGTCAGGGGGCGAATTGTTTCGCGCCTTGAAAGTCGGCGCAGATCCCAAGAAAATCGTTTTCTCCGGTGTCGGCAAAAAGAAAGAAGAGATCGAATATGCGCTCAACTCCGGCATCTTGATGTTCAATGTGGAATCGGAGCAAGAGTTACTCGCGCTGAACGACATCGCCTCCGGAATCGGCAAACGGGCGCCGATCAGCCTGCGGGTGAATCCCGATGTGGATCCGCAGACACATCCCTATATCTCGACCGGCATGAAAAAAGCCAAGTTCGGCGTCGACATCAAAAAGTCATTGGACACATACCGAAAGGCGATTTCATTAAAGCACGTCGAAGTCGTGGGGGTCGATTGCCATATTGGTTCGCAATTGACTTCGATCACGCCATTCGTCGATGCTTTGGCCAAAGTGCGCGAGTATTTGGACCGCGTGCTCGCCGGTGAGATGAAGAAGGAAGGCGCGCAAATTCGTTATCTCGATCTTGGCGGCGGCCTGGGGATCCATTATCACGACGAGACGCCGCCCTTGCCGGACGAATACGCGAAAGCGATCATCGAGGGCCTAGAAGGTTTGGATGTTACATTGATTTTGGAGCCCGGCCGCGTGATCGTCGGCAACGCGGGAATTCTTCTTACCGAAGTGCAGTACATCAAAGAGACTGAAACCAAGAAGTTCGTGATCGTCGACGGCGGCATGAACGATCTCATCCGCCCGGCACTGTACGGTTCCTATCAGGCGATTGAGCCTGTGGCAGAGAACAAGGGACAGAAAATCGTTGCCGATATTGTCGGACCGATTTGCGAGAGCGGTGATTTCTTCGCCAAGGATCGCGAAATCGCCCGGCCGGAACGGGGTGATTTGCTGGCGGTGATGAGCGCCGGCGCGTACGGATTTACCATGGCGTCTAATTATAATTCTCATCCGAAGCCGCCCGAAGTGCTGGTGGACGGCGATCGCTATGACGTGGTGCGCAAGCGGGAATCGTTTGAAGACTTGATCAACGGCGAGGTGATTCCGCCGTCGCTGCAATAACCTAGGGCGTACGGCGTACGCCGATCTTCAAGCCCATGAAACTCGAATTCACCAAGATGCACGGCGCAGGCAATGATTTTGTTTTTGTCGATTGCCTGAAACAAAATATCGCACACCTCGATACCATCGCGAAAAAGCTCTGTGACCGGCGTTTCGGCATCGGCGCCGATCAATTGCTGACGATTCGGCCGTCAAAGATCGCCGATTTCAAGATGGAAATTTACAACGCCGACGGCAGCCAGGTGGAGATGTGCGGGAACGGCGTCCGCTGCTTTGCCAAATATGTTTACGATCACGGCATTACACAAAAACGCGAGCTCGAAGTGGAGACCCTGGCTGGGATCGTCCGACCGCGGCTGGTCGGCAAGCTCGTGGAAGTCGATATGGGCGAGCCGATCCTCGAAGGCAGAAAAATCCCGGTCGATGCCGAGGGTGAAATCAAAAACCTGCCGCTGATGGTGGACGGCAAGCAATATGTAATTACCTGTGTCTCCATGGGCAATCCGCATTGTGTCGTGTACCTCGAAGATATCGATTCTTTGGATCTCGAGAAGCTCGGGCCGAAGTTTGAGCACCATTCTTTCTTCCCCAACCGCGTCAACACGGAGTTTATTAAGATTCTCAATCGGGGCGAAGTGCAAATGAGAGTTTGGGAACGGGGCGCGGGCGAAACCTGGGCGTGCGGCACGGGCGCAAGCGCGGTGTGCGTTGCGGGGGTGATCACCGACAGAACCGATCGGGAGCTTACGATCCACTTGAAGGGCGGCGATCTCTTGATCGATTGGCGGGAGGATAATCGGGTTTACATGACTGGCGGTGCCGAGGAAGTGTTTCACGGCGTGGTCGAGATCAATTAGGATGAAGCGCATGTTTACCGGATCGATCGTTGCCCTGGTGACTCCACTGAAAAACGGTGCCGTCGATTGGCAAAGTCTCGAAGCCTTGGTGGAATTTCATCTGGAAAACGGGACGCATGGGATTGTGCCTTGTGGTACGACCGGCGAATCGGCGACCCTCAGCCATCACGAGCACGATGAAGTCATCCGGGCTGTCATCAAAGCGGTCAAGAAGCGGATCCCAGTGATCGCCGGGACCGGCTCGAATTCCACGGATGAAGCGGTTCGTCTCACGCGCGAGGCGGAAAAATCGGGTGCAGACGGGGCGCTGATGATTTCCCCCTATTACAACAGACCGACGCAGGAGGGAATTTATCAGCATTACAAGAGAGTCGCGTCCGAGGTCGGGATTCCGATCATCATCTACAATATTCCCGGACGCACGGGGTCGAAGATCGAGCCGGAGACGTTAGCTCGGTTGGCGGAAGTCGAAAACATCGCCGGCGTCAAAGAGGCGACGGGCTCGGTCGATCAAGCCATCGACGTGATCCGCTTGTGCGGCGACCGATTCGCGGTTTATTCCGGAGAAGACTCGTTGATTTTTTCGTTGATGGCTCTGGGGGGCAAGGGCGTCATTTCGACCGTTGCGAATGTCGCTCCGAAAGAAACCGCACAACTCACTGAAGCCTGCCTGATGGGGGATTGGGAGAAGGGACGCGACATTCAATTCAAGCTCGTCCCGCTGATTCGAAGCCTGTTCATCGAAACCAATCCGATTCCGGTAAAAACCGCGTTATCGCTAATGGGCAAGTGTACAGCCGAACTCCGATTGCCGCTCACTCCCATGGCCGAAGGAAATCTCCAAAAACTCACCGTGGCGATGCGGCATTTCGGTTTGCTGCAAAGCTAAATGGCGCTCGGTATCATCGTCTGCGGCGTCGCTGGCCGAATGGGCGGTGCAGTGGTGCGAGCGATTCAGCAAGCCCCGGATGTGGAACTGGTGGGTGCCGTCGATAAACCCGGCAGCGCAAGGCTAGGCAAGGATGCCGGCCCGGTGGTTGGCGTGGAAGAGCTGGGCATCCCGATTACCGACAGTTTGGCAGCCGCGCTCAAGCGAGATAGCGTTATCATCGATTTTACTCATCCTCAAGCATCCTTGGGTTTCCTGAAATCCGCGGCACCAACACGCACGCCGATGGTGATCGCAACCACGGGTTTCAGCGCGAGCCAGCAAACCGAAATCAAGCGCTTGGCCCGGCGCACGCCGACGCTGCTCTCCGCGAATACTAGCCTGGGGGTGAACGTCCTCATGTCGTTGGTGGCGGATGCGGCAAAGAGGCTGGGTGATGACTACGATATCGAGATTATCGAGGCGCACCACCGCTTCAAAAAAGACGCGCCGAGCGGCACCGCGTTAGCGCTTGGCCAATCTGCGGCAACCGCCTTGGGTCGCGATCTCGATAAGGTTGTGGTCAGTGGCCGTCAAGGAATCGTCGGCGAGCGGAGTAAAAAAGAAGTCGCGCTGCTTTCGGTCCGCGCGGGCGACATCGTCGGCGAGCATACCGTGATCTTTGGCGGTATTGGCGAGCGTCTCGAGCTCATCCATCGCGCGCACAGTCGTGACACTTTCGCAAAGGGCGCGTTGCGGGCGGCGAAATGGCTGGCGAAGAAAAAGCCGGGTCTTTACAGTATGCGAGATGTGCTTGGCCTTCGCGAAACCGATAGGTTTGTTCTCCGGTAATCTCCAAATGGAAAATAGAGATGATTTTTAAAGAGATAGGCTTAGACTATTGGCACTCGTCGGTGGGAACCATGCGTCTACGAGGAGAAAAGGAGTTCAGGTGGCTGGTTTACTGAAACTAGCGAGTTGCCTCAAAAGCCATGGCCTCCCAGTTGTTCATGATTCTTACTTCCTTGAGTGGATGATTTGTGCGGAGCTCGGCCTGGCGAAAAACAGGATCAGTGTCATCCGTCACCTTGCGGTATCTGATTTCCTTGAATCCAGCGAGCTCAAAAGTTTTTCGGAGAGTAGCAGGATCGTAAAGAAACTTGTGACCGTATTCGCTGAACTCCCGATTAAAAACGTAGGCATTTTGTACGACAGTCATGGGAAGCGCCTCTGCGTGCGATTTAGCAGTCAGAAATTGGCGCGCCTCAGCATCAATTTGGCCGGTTAAAAGTGTAAGGAATCTTGAGAGGTCCGGTGTGATGATGCGAATTTTACCCCCTTTGGCTAAAACCCTGTAGCACTCCTGCAGCATGCGCACGCCTGCTTCCCAGGAAATATGCTCAATTACATGCTCGGCGAAGATATACTGGAACGAGCCGTCGCCGAACGGATACCGGCTCGCCGCATCGAGATAGATCTCTTCCTTACTGGGCTCGATATCGCTATTTAGCCAACCCGCCGGAGCATTAGTGCCCGCCCCGAGCTGCAATTTTCGCACAGAGTTTGCCTGGAAGTACTTCTCAATAGT
>JBIOXP010000405.1:0-5001 GCA_044869705.1 Binatia bacterium
GCCCGGGGAGAGCGGAACTGGGCCAGCCCCGAAACAGATGTCAATTCTGCTAGCGCGGTTGAAATACCAGGCCTGTAGGCTCGGCTTGGCTGCTCGCCCGGCGCGGCTCTGCTGGCGCTCTCAATTCTCGCGGAGCAATCAATCCGGAGAAAAAAATTACATCTGCATTCGGCGGATAACAGTCGGAGGTTCGTAGATCGGCACGGCCATTGCCCGTAGTGCGGAGATCATTGCGAGGGATGTGTCGTCACGTTGAATTGTTAGAAATCAGCTTGGTTACCGTTAGTGCGAAACGCGTGGGGCAGAGTAAGACGAACCTAAATAGTATTTGTTCAACCTTGATGTTCTTTTGCCCTTCGGAATTGAGCAAATTAGGCGTGACATCTCACAAACCTAGTTTACCGCAATCGGTCTAGGCGCATGGAATTACCACTATGATCAGAGCAAACGTGATACGTCCGAGTCTCCGATCGCGGCAATCGAGCGACCGACAACCGACTTCAAAAAACGAAAAATCATAGTAGAGGAGCTGCGATCATCGAGACAGAGAGCGCCGATGTATCGAAAAGCATCAACCCTCATGTGCAGAAACACGCACGTCTCTAAAAGGTCGTCCATCCATACCCTCTCAAGCGTGCCGATCTCGCCTTCTGGCCATACCTCTTTGGGTTGGTACGTGTTCGACCACTGCGGCGGCCATCGCGTTAATCCGCTGCCGCGTATCAATGCTGGGTGATCACGGAATTTCATGGCTCACCTTCTCTTGCGCATAGAGAGCTACCTCATATTTCTTTGCTTCAGCAAGAAAAATGCCGAAAATAATTCGGATAATAGTGGAGTGGGTTTGTTACTTTTTGTCAGCGCCAGTTCGCAGAAATGCGAGAAAAGCGGCGCTTCGTTTCTGTTTGCGGAAGATAGTCCAACGCAATTATCGGCATGTTTTCAGCGCCATTAATTATTTCTTGCAGCTGAGCGGCAAGACTAGATCTCGACAACGCATGGACCTGACTCGAGGACAAAATGGCAACGCTCGTTTACACAAGTGCAAACCGGGTGGTCGCAAACCCCTGACCGATTTGCCTGATCCCCGATCTGGGCGGCTTTCCAGATTGCACTGGGTGAATCCGAAGACCGTGAGATGCCAGGTGCGGATCAAATCTGATACTTTCCTGGATCGATTTTCGCTGCGTTCTGCCCCAACTAAAGTTCAAGTAAATACAATTAATTTTTATCGCTTCCATTCAAGCGCTTCCGTCAAATATTCCCATGCAAAATGAAATCTCTTTCTGTCATTGAGCTGGGTGATGAAAGCCGCATATCTTTTGGCGAGAGCGTCTGGCAACGCCGGGTTCGCCTGTTGGAGTGTCATCGCTAGCTCAGCGGCCACCGGATAATAGTGTTCTCTCCAGTTTGGTTTTTGCCCAAGTTCCACCATCCCCGCAGTTACTTTATCCAAATAGGCCATCAATGATCCGCCGACACAATAGCCAGATGGATCGGTCGGATCGGATGGCTTTGGGTTTGGATACAGCTTCCTGAGAGATGGTCCATCTATTCGCTTGAATTCCACGTTCTACTCTCCTCCTTGATTTTCGATGCGTCCTCTTCCCGCGCGCACATCTGATGCCGGACTGGAATGAACCTGGTCCAAGAACCGGGCTCTGACTTGATTGTGATTTTTGACCAGGCGACGACTTCTAACCTCGACAGGCGAATCAAATCTGATACTCGCGGAGTCGAATTGAGACTCTGGCGTGCCTTGTGATGATTCCGCAATCCGGTTTTCATTGCGTTTGGTCTCTGGGACATCGATCGCTCGTTGACCTACGCCGCCACGAACGAAAGCTGTTCTGGCTGTTCACGGCTATCCTTCTCATTTCATCGAGCCGAGACGCAGCAGCAAAAGAAAATCCCGCGCGTGGCGTATTTGGCAGGCGTTTCGATTAGCGCGACGCGCCGCGCCTGAAGCCGTTTCGGCGGCTGCGTTGGTCGGACTAAAGCCCGACGTTTTCGTGGCAGTGACTACCAATGCTGCTTTAGCTGCAAAGAAAGCCGCCGGAAGTATTCCCCTTGTATTATGGGTGTGACCGATCCAGTAACCGGGGGCTGGTCGAAAGCCTGACGCGGCCGGGGGTAAATGCGACAGGGGTTGCCGATATGGCGGTGATCCTGACCGGCAAACGTTTGGAACTGCTCAAGGAAGCGGTGTCGAAGCGGTGACTCTTAAGCAGCGCATGTTTTTACGGCGGATTACCCGGCCGCCTTTCGCGCGGCGATCACTTGAAGCATTTCCTCGTCAGTTGTGTACTTGAAATCCCAGGTCTTTAGCGCGCGCGCTTCTTCCTGCTCAGCGCTTTCCAGCAGTTGAATGTCTTCTTTGGTGACAATCGTAACGCCTTTCTCTTTGAGCAGATCGATCAGTGCTTCGACCTTCCCTTCCATGTCGCCGCTCGAAAGACCTTGCTTGTGCGCCAGGTACTCGTTAACCACTTTCATCCCGCGCTCGGCGTCTTGCTTTGCCACGCCGACCAAACCGACGCTGGCATTGCGCGACCAACCGGCAACGAAAATGCCATCGAGGGCCTTTTTGGTCTCTGGATCGTAGGGCTGGTACGCCGCTACATTGGAATCGCCGGGAGACTTTTCCGGGTTTGTCACGAAAGCGCCGCGCGAAAATGGCAATCCCAGGGAAGCGTCGACTTGGTCGCCGATCGCGTAAACCACGCAATCGACCTCGATGCGGCGCAGCTTGCCGGTGCCCTTCGCCACCGTCTTGTCGTTTTGGAGCACCATCACGTTTTCTTCCGCTTCAAGAGCAGCGACTCGCCCTTCATTGTTGGCAATGACTTTGGTCGGCGAGCAGAGATATCGGAAAGTCAACCGCCGCCCTTCCGCCGGCTCGCCTTGCTTGACGAATTTTCGGGTAATCTCCTCGACATTCTGACCGACCGCAGCGAGCTGCGCTGCAATCCGCTGAATTTCTTGCCGCATGTCCGCGTTGTCGAGATATTGCTCGATCACTTCAAACTCGCTGTCGTCGTAAGCTTTTTCCATCGGACCGCGCCGCGCCACGACAATCACTTGATCGATTTTCTTGTAATTGAGCAGCCAGTTGGCCACGTCCACCATCACATTGCCCATCCCGATGATTGCGACCCGGCGACCGATTTCGAACGTCTGCTGGCTAAACGGCGGAAGAAAATTATAATGATACACGACATCTTTGGCGTGATAGACGCCGATCGTATCTTCGCCTTCGATGCCCAGTTTTTTTGTGCCCTGTGCTCCAGCGGTCACGATGATCGCACTGAAGCCGAGATTTTTCAGATCTTCCAAGCTAATCGCCTTGTCACGTCCGACGCTGGCATGACCCACGTAGAAAACCTTCGGATCAGCGAGGATGCGTTTGAATTGCTTTCGCAGTCCGGTTTTCATCTTTTCTTTGTCGACGAAAATGCCGTACTCGGCCAAACCGCCGGGCTTGATGTCACGGTTCAGCAATACGACCCGATGTCCCGCCTCCGCGAGCTTACGAGTGCCGTATATGCCTGCGGGACCAGCGCCCACGACAGCCACTAAGTGTTGCTGCGACATATTGGTACCCTCAGGTCTTCGGTGGGAGAAATGATGAAGCCCGAATCGTGCGGGGAAATGTCGGAACCTTATTGAAGCTCTCGCTTACCTTCGTATTCCAATTCTGTTCCGCGAGAGTCTTTGTGGGTGAAAGAAACGAGCTCCCAAGTGCCGTCTTCCAACGGCCCTTTCAAAATATAGGAGTTTTCGTCGCTGCCGAGCACGCGGAAATAACACGCTTGCTCGCCATGCCATCGGTCCACGCAGGCCTCGACTTGAATAATGCGGGTTCCCAATGTAAAGCGAGTTGGACTTTCTTGCCCCTTTGCGTCGGGCTGTGATTCTACTTTGACCTTCATAAAGCCACGGTTTGCCAAAACAAGCGGACGACGTAATATAACGTAGTCACTTTTCAATTTCAAAGGTGTTGTATGGATCGAATTGGCGAGCTCAAACATGACATCATCAGCGCCTGTCGGGTCTTATCCGAGCAAAAATTGGTCGAAGGATTCGGCCACGTGAGCGCACGTTTACCGGACAGTGGCTCTTTTCTTCTCACGCCGAGAATAAGCCTTGCGCTCGTTACGGAAGCCGATCTACTCACTTTAGATCTCGATGGAAGGGTGATTGAGGGTCGTCATCCAGCGCCGTTCGAAGCCTGGCTGCACACGGCCATCATGAAATCAAAACCCGCTGTCAACGCCGTCGCGCGCATTCATGCCCGCGTTGCCAATATTTTTTCTGTCACCGACCGGAAACTCGAACCCGTGCACAACCACGGCAGCTTCTTCTCAGGCGGAGTGCCGGTTTTCAAAAAGCCGGACCTGATTTCGTCCGCCGCGCTGGGCGCCGAAATGGTCGAGAGCTTGGGCGAACATCCCGCCATCCTTCTGCGAGGAAACGGACAAGTGACCGTAGGCGGAACCATTTCGGAAGCTATCATGATGGCGATATATCTGGAGGAAGCCGCCGCGATGCTTCATGGCGCGCTACAGATTGGCATACCGATCCCGCTGAGTACGAGCGAATCCAAGCAGCGCCGGATCGAGGCTTTGCCGCCGGTAGATTTAGAACGAGCCTGGAATTTCTTCAAAGCTCGGGCAGAGAGAAGTTTTTCGTCTTAGGCAGACTATATGGCAAAAAAAAGACGCGGTACCCAAACATTGAGCGCCGCGTCTTATACGACAGGTCCGTTGTTTACTTGCCAGCGAGCTCGAAATTCACCTTGGCATCTTCTTTCGGCTTGACGGTGACTTTCTGGCTGGTTTTACCGAGCTTTTCCTGCCAAACTTCCACGTTGTAGGTTCCCGCGGGAACGTCCGTCAGCTTGAAGCTTCCGGAGTTGTCGGTTACCGCGAAGTACGGGTTCTCAGTTGCGATCAGCCAGCCGTGCATCCAGCCGTGCACATCGCATTTGACCTCGATCGC
>JBIOXP010000406.1:0-2527 GCA_044869705.1 Binatia bacterium
GCAGTTTCCGCCGACAGACTTGATTGCAGCAGGTGGGTCCATATGCTATACGTTTTGTGCTGAAGGCAGATGATATGAAACAAGCAATTCATCCAGAATATAAAGTATCGACGATCACTTGCGCCTGCGGGCAAGTAGTAGAAACACGCTCGACCGCGGGCAACATTCACGTGGAAATTTGCTCCAATTGCCACCCTTTCTTTACCGGCAAACAAAAATTGCTGGACTCGGCTGGTCGCGTAGACAAGTTCAGGAAAAAATACGGGCTGAAGAACTGAGCTAGCGGAGGGTTGAGGAGAAAATTGGTCGGCTAGCTATTTTCGGTGTGTGAAAGGGCAAAGGGTGGTTGTGCTCCCTTTGCCCTTTTTCTTTTGTCCGAGCCAAGAGAGCCATCATGTTAGACAAACTTGCCGAAGTCGAAAAGCGCTACGTGGAGTTGGAAGGGCTGATGTCCGATCCGCAGCTTCTCGGACAGCAACGCGAGTACTCCAAACTCGCCAAGGAACGCGCCGAGTTGGAAGACCTCGTCGCCTGCTATCGCGAGTGGCGCAAAGTGGAGCACGAGATACACGACAATCGCGAGCTCCTGGAGGAACCCGACGAGGCGATTCGGGAACTCGCGAAGCAGGAACTGATCGAGCTTCGCGAGCGTAAAGAAGCGCTCGAGAATCATCTTAAAATTCTGATCCTGCCCAAGGACCCCAACGATTCGAGAAACGTCATAGTCGAAATTCGTGCCGGCACCGGCGGCGATGAAGCGGCGCTTTTCGCGGCGGAGCTTTTTCGCATGTATTCGCGCTATGCGGAATCCCGTCGCTGGCGGGTAGAAATGATGAGCTCGAACCCCACGGGGCTCGGCGGTTATAAAGAAATCATCATGAGCATCGAAGGCCAGGGCGCCTATTCGAGGCTCAAATTCGAGGGCGGCGTGCACCGCGTTCAGCGGGTGCCGGTCACTGAGGGATCAGGGCGCATCCATACCTCGGCGGTCACTGTCGCGGTGCTGGCGGAGGCCGATGAAGTGGAAATCGCGATCGATCCGAAGGAGATCCGAACCGACGTTTTTCGCTCTTCCGGACCTGGCGGGCAAAGCGTCAACACCACGGATTCGGCCGTGCGCATCACGCATATTCCGACCGGTATCGTGATCTCTTGCCAGGATGAAAAATCCCAACATAAAAATCGCGCCAAGGGGATGAAAATTCTGCGCGCTCGCTTGCTCGAGCGCAAGCAGGAGGAACAACGTTCCGAAATCGCCGCGACGCGAAAGCTCATGGTCGGCAGCGGCGACCGGAGCGAGCGCATTCGTACCTACAATTTTCCGCAGGGGCGGCTCACCGATCATCGGATCAACTTTACCTTGTACAAGCTCGATCGCGTGATGGAAGGCGAGCTGGACGAAGTCATCGACGCTCTGATCACCCACTATCAAGCGGAATCGCTCAAAGCCGCGGGGAAGCCGGACGGGGACACCAAGTCAGCGGCGCCAGCCGATTGAGCCGCACGTGAACGTTTCAGGAATTTTGATGCAAGGCGTCCGGCGACTGCTTGGAGCCGGCATCGACAGCGCTCGTCTCGATGCCGAGTTGTTGCTCGGTTGTGCCCTCCGATTGAGACGTGAAGAGCTCATCCTGGCTGCCGCTAAAGATGTTTCGGGCGCCGAGTCGGAGCGCTACGAAGATTTGCTCATACGGCGCGTGAATCGAGAGCCGCTCGCCTACATTACCGGGCAGCAAGAGTTTTGGTCGCTCGACTTTCTGGTCAGCCGCGATGTCCTCGTGCCCCGGCCGGAAACGGAAATGTTGGTCGAGCTGGCGCTTGGCCATTTGGCAGAGACAAACAATCGCGAATCAACTCGAATCCTCGAGCTCGGCACGGGGAGCGGCGCCATTGCGGTGGCACTCGCAACTGAATTACCGCAGGCGCAAATCGTGGCCACCGAAATCTCGCCGGCGGCTCTGGCGATTGCGCGCCGGAATGCGTCCAGAAATGGCGTAGAGATGCGGTTTTTACAAGGCGATCTTTTTAGCGCGCTCGATCAGGAGCTCGAAAATCATTTTGATTTAATTATATCGAATCCGCCCTACATTCCGCGCGACGAGATTTCCATGCTCGATGCTGAAGTAAGCCGCTGGGAGCCGCGCGCGGCACTCGACGGAGGTGTTGACGGGCTTGATTTTTACCGGCGGATCGCCGAAGAAGCCCCCACTTATCTGCAGCAAGGCGGCGCGGTGGCTGTCGAGATCGGCGCCGCGATGGGCTCGTTGGTAGTGGCACTCTTCGAAAACCGCGCGGTTTACGGGGATATTCAGGTGCACCAGGATTATAGCGGTCGAGATCGCGTTGTGCTTGCGCGAACATGTCTCGGGCGGGCTCTCGTTTAGGAGATCTGTGGATACGATAATCGTCCAGGGCGGCAAAGCGCTGGCCGGAGAGGTGACGGTGAGCGGCGCAAAAAATGCCGCGCTGCCTGTGCTCATCTCTTCTTTGTTGACGGCCGAACCCTGTGTCTACGAGGACATTCCGC
>JBIOXP010000407.1:0-7753 GCA_044869705.1 Binatia bacterium
GCAAATCGTTGACGAAACGCGAATCGTAGAACTCCTCCGGCTTGGCTGAAGCGGCCTGAGGTACGGTCTTGGCGATAAACTCGAGGATCAGTTCCAGACCCTTTGGATCGATCTGGAGAGTTTTTTCCATTGCTGCCGCCTCAGAGTCGATGGAATAAGCCAGTACGTCGCGCTCAGTGACTTGGGTGTATTTCGTGACCACCTGTGCAGTTCCTTCGTGGTTCGTGAGAAAATAGTGCATCGCTTCGGCGTAGGCACGCATGAATCTGGTAAGCTCCGGCTGTTTACGCGCGACGGTATCTCGGCTGGACATGAGCACGGTTGCGGCAAACGGAATCTTCAGCAACGCGATATCGAGAATCACTTTGAACCCCAGTCGCTGCGCAAAAAGATCGTGCGGCGCGCCCGCGATGCCCGCGTCGATGGCGCCGGCCTTCAGAGCAGCGACGACCTTGCCGACGTCGCCGAGCTGAACATACTGCAAATCTTTAAAAGTATCGATCTGAAATCGAGAAAGCGCAGCCTGAGCAAACATGTCCGGGTTCGAACCGATCCGGTCAATGCCCAATCGCTTGCCTTTGAGATCTTGGACGCCGGCGATCTCTTTCTTCCCCACGATCTTGCTGGTAATCCGATTTTTACTTTGTCCGATAATCACCAAGCCTTTGGCGCCGCCGACGATCGCCCGTAGGGGCGCAAAGCCGCCGATGATTCCCACATCGGTCTCATTGCCGAGGACCGAAGCTGTGCCCACCGGACCCGAAGCGATAAAAACCAACTTGACTTCGAGTCCATGCTTCTTGAAGAACCCCCGTTCTTTAGCGATCCACATCGGCGCCATCGACGCCACCGGGGCTGTGTAAAACGCGGTAAGGGTCGAGATTTGAGCGGAAACGGTGGGTGGTGGCATGAGACCGCTGGCGAGGATATATGCAAATATTACGGGCGCTATTTTGGGTAGTGCCATGGGCGATCTCCTTTGTGTGCCGATCGAATTAAGGGATAGCCTAGGTCCTGTCAGCCTCGACCCCAATATCTCAGCCGCGTCGGAATGACTACAAGTATTCATCGGCATGCCTCGATATGCGCGCAGCGCTACTCGGAAGTCCGTTTCCGATCGTCTTCGGTACGTCAACGGCTGCCTGCGACGAGCTTTCGAAGGATTCAATTTGGCCGCAGGTTGACACAAATAAGGTTAACATCTACTTTCGGCGCCAAGTCATTAGGGAAAAAGCAGGCGCGAGATGAGCACGGATGCAAAGCACCCCTGGCGTATCGACGTGCATCATCACGTTGTACCGCCGCAGTATGCCGATGACTCTCTGCCGATCAAACTGCCGGAGGCGGAAGCCCAACTCCAATCGATGGACGATTGGCACATACAGGCGGCGATTACTTCGCTGACCCCGCGGGTGATCCTGAAAAATCTCAGCCGCTTACGGGAAGTGGCGCGCCGCTGTAACGAATTTCAAGCGCGGCGGCTTGAGAATTGTCCATCACGGTTCGGCGCCTTTGCTCTGCTGCCACTTCCCGATGTCGACGGCGCGCTGGAAGAAATCTCCTACGCCTTGGACGTTTTGCATCTCGACGGCATCGGTCTCTTTTCGAGCGTGACTGATCACTACTTGGGTGATCCTTTGTTCAATCCTGTTTTTGCCGAGATCGACCGGCGCAAATGCGCCGTGTTCATTCATCCGACACATTGCGAAGCGCCCGAGCGTACGCATCTCCGGGCGCCGCCATTTGTCGTGGAGTATGTTCTCGATACGACTCGTGCCGTGGTCAATCTGATTCACTCGGGAACCGTTAACCGCTGTCCCGATATTCGCTTCATCATCGCACACGGCGGCGGAACCGTACCGTTCCTGGCGCAAAGAATTGCCATGATGGAAGGCCACCGGGGAGCGACAGGTGTCAGCGGAGTAATTCCCAGCCTGAAATCGTTTTACTATGAGATCGCGAGCACGACCTCGCGATTCGCGCTGCGGTCACTACAGGAACTCGCGGACTCGAACCAGATTCTTTGGGGCTCCGATTTGCCATTCGTTTATGGCACGAGGCTGGAAGAAGAAGTCAACCACTGGGAACACTATGACGGCTTTGATGCGCAGGCGCGAGCCGACATCGAACGGCATAACGCTTTGAGGATTTTTCCCCGTCTCGCCAAGCTCGTGTGAAATCAATACCCTGGTTTTTCTGCGGAGGTGCAGTTCATGACGACAACGACACAACTGCGGCAACTTCTCCTGGTGACGCTGATGGTATTCACGGTGTCGATGGGAAGTCTGGAGCGTGCGCGTTCAGTCGAGTCAACGCGCTTTCTCGTGAGTTACGGCGGGACGGCCGGTTATCAGCTGCCGCTCTGGGTCAACAGAGAGTTCGGATTCAGCAAGAAGTATGGCGTAGATTTGGAAATCATTCTAATCCAGGCGGGATCGCCGAATATTCAGGCTTTGGTCGGCGGTAGCCTGCAATTAACTCAAACTGCCGCATCTTCCGCGGTGATCGGCGCTTCTCAAGGCGCGCCGGTGGTGATTGTCGCCACTTTGGAAAACAAGCTGCCGATGTTGCTTATAGCGCGCCCCGAAATCAAAGACCCGCAGCAGCTCCGCGGTAAAGTCATCGGCATCAATCGCTTCGGCGGCTCCAATGACGCAGCTGTTCTGATGGCGATGAAAGCCTGGAAAATCGACCCGAAGGAGATTTCAATGCTGCAAACCGGCGGCACCTCGGCGCGTATGGCGGCGCTCATCAGCAAGAAGGTCGACGCGACGGTGCAGTCGTATCCGGAGATCTATCAAGCGCGAAAGCTCGGCATGAATGTCTTGGCGGATATCGGCGATTTCGGTTTTTACACGAACACGTCGAACATCGTGACGCGCTCGTATCTTCAACAAAATCGTGCGGCCGTCAAAGGTTTCATCAAGGGCCAGATCGAGGGAATTCATTACGTCAAGACGAATAAGGAAGGCAGCTTGAAGGTTTTGCGAAAACATCTGCAGATTACGGACGCGGAAGCGGTCGAAGGAACCTACGAATTCTTCGCCAAGCGGTTGGCGCGTTCGCCGCGAACGGAGCTCGAAGGCATCAGAAATATTTTGACATCGATCGGTGCCGGCCAGAAAAGTCCGACGGACTTCGTCGACATGAGCTTGATTGATGAGATCGAAAAAGAAGGTTTCGTCCAGAAGCTGTACGGAAGTTGAAGACTGGGTGAATGGAGTGATGGGTAGTGGAGTAATGGGTCCCGAACGCAACCCTCCATTACTCCAGCACTCCAATACTCCATCACTCCGTTCCTGAGGAGATTTCGATGTCAACCAAGCTAAGACTATCCGTCGCCTGCGGCGATTATGAAATCATTCGTGCCCTCAAGGAGGGAACCGTCCAGGCAGACGGGCTCGAGCTCGTCGTGCTGACGGCCCATGGACCGCGCGAGCGTCACTGGCGCATGGCGCGAAATCTGGAATACGACGTCTGCGAATTTAATGTCGGTGCGTACTTCATGGCGCGCGAGCACAATGTGGCGATCACCGCAATTCCGGTTTTTCTGCACCGCCGCTTTCGCCACGGTTTCGCCTTCGTCAATGTCAACTCGGGTATCAAAAATCCTAAAGACTTGATCGGAAAGCGTGTCGGCGGCACCAACTTTCAACCCGCCGGCAACATCTGGCTGCGCGGTATTCTGGAAGAGCATTACGGCGTGCCACATCAGTCGATCACGTGGGTCGTCGACCGCAGCGAGGACGTCGAGTTCACGCCCCCTCCTGGGCTCAAGATCGAAATGATTCCTCAAGGCAAGCACATGGACACGATGTTGGCGGAAGGCGAGATCCCGGCGATGATCAATCCGTATATTCCCCGGCCGATTGTCAGCGGTGATCCCAGAGTGGTGCGACTGTTTGCGGATTACAAGCAGGTGGAGCGCGAATATTTTCAACAGACCGGGATTTTTCCGATTATGCACGTCACGGTGATCAAACAAGAGATCGTCGAGAAACAGCCGTGGGCGGCGGTGAGTATTGCCAAAGCCTTCGAGAAGGCGAAACAGATTTGTTATCAACGAGTGGTGAATCCACGAATGGTTCCGTTAGCATGGTTTTCGCATGATTGGGATGAGGAGCGCAAAGTGCTTGGGCCGGACCCGTGGGCGTACGGCTTGGGCGAGGCGAACCGAAAAAATCTTCGGACGATCATTCGGTATTGTCGCCAGCAGGGCTTGATCAAGAAGGAGATGACCATCGAAGAGCTTTTCTTCGACACGGATCCCGGCGATGCGGGCGGTGACGAGGGTCACTACTGAGCTGCAACGGACGTTGTTTATGAAATGCTAATGACTCGTCATTGTGAGCGCAGCGAAGAATCTCGCTTCATTTCGCTTTCGAGGACTAGATCCTTCGGCTATCACCTCAGGATGACATGACCTCACATAGGCGATTGAACAATGCGTTTATAGTCATAAGCGGCAGGAGGGAAGGCTATGAATAGGGTTGCGGGTTCAAAAAACGCGAGTCTACTCTTTCAAATCTGTCTTGTACTGCAGCTTTCGACATCTGGAGCTGCCGCCGCCGAAGGACTACAGAAACTCCGCGTGGCCTATGCCGCGATCACCGCGGCTTTCTCACTCCCATGGATCGCCAAAGAAGGGGGGATTTTTCAGCGGCACGGTTTGGACGTGGAGCTTGTTTACATTCCGGCAGGTTCACGCGCCGTGCAGACGCTCGTCGGCGGCAGCATCGATGTGGCGGCAATCGGGGGTCCGGCGGGCGTGGATGCGAAGCTCGCGGGCGCCGACACGATCTATGTTGCGATTCCAGTAAACCGGGTGATTGTCTTCACCGTAGCCGGACCGCAAATCCAACGCATCGAAGAGATGCGGGGCAAAAGCATCGGCGTCACGCGGGTGGGAACCGTCACAGATTTTTTTACGCGGATCTATCTTCGACAAAACGGACTAACGCCCGACCGTGACGTAATGATTCGGGGGATGGGAGGTTTGCCGGAGATCGTTGCCGGACTAAAAGCCGGACAAATTCAAGGCGGTACATTCGGTTTCCCGGCGGTTCTTCATGCGCGCGCCGCGGGATTCCACGATCTGGTCGACTACAACACGCTCGGATATCGGTATCCGCTCTCATCCGTCATCGTCACGCAGAAAATGCTCCGCACTCAGGAATCGGCAATCCGGCAATTCCTCGAGTCGCAAATCGAGGCAGTCCATCGGTTCAAAACCGATCCCAACTTCGCGATGGATGTCATCGGTAAATACACCAATACCAGCGATCGCGCCATGCTCGAGGAGACACAGCGGGTTTATGCGAACGCATTTGAAAGAGTTCCGTATCCGACCGTGGAGGATATGAAACTCGGCATTACGCAAGTCGCGGAGACAAATCCACGCGCCAAGGGCGCCGATCCAAAAGATTTCGTCGACGGCCGGCTGTTGCGCGAGATCGAGGCGAGCGGGTTTGTGAAAAAGCTCTACGGCGATCCGGGCAAATAAATGTAGTTGGAGTGATGGAGTGCCCGAGTTGTTGGGGGTTGGGTTAGTATGCATCACTCCATCATTCCATCACTCCAATACTCCAGTTCCATTGTGGTGGCGTGCTGTGCAGATTAACATTGTCGGTGCCGGCCCGGCCGGACTGCTTTTCGCTTTGCTGATCAAACGCCGCTTTCCGGGTTGGCAAGTTCACGTCTTCGAGCAAAATCCGCCTGATGCCACCTACGGCTTCGGCGTAGTGTTTTCTCTGCATGCCCTCGCGTTCCTCGAGCGCGACGTGCCGGATTTTCACGCGCAACTCATAAATCGTCTGGAATCCTGGCCCATGCAACGGATCGTGCATCGGAACGAGCGAGTCGACATCGACGGCAATGGTTTTTCCGCCATTGGCCGTCTAGAGCTCAATCAATTCTTGCAGGAGCTGTGCACCGCCGCAGGAGTGGCGATTGACTATCAGCGGCCCGTTACCGCGCTGAGCGAGGTCAAAGAGTGCGATCTGCTCATCGGTGCCGATGGCGCGAATTCCTTTTTGCGGCGGAGTTTGGAAATAGAATTCGAGCCGCAACTTACCTGGCTCAGCAATCGATTTGCCTGGTACGGAACCCGTGAAATTTTCGAGTGTCTCAGCCTGACGTTTCGCGCCAATGCCGATGGGTGCTTTGTCGCGCACCATTATCCGCACAGCCCGACGATGAGCACGTTTGTGGTCGAGTGCGATCAAGGCACGTGGCGTCGCGCGGGTCTGGATCGGATGGCGGACGAAAACAGCCGCGCATACTGCGAAAGCGTGTTTGCCCCAGATCTCGCCGACAATTCTCTGATCACGAACAAGTCGGTTTGGCGGCAATTCCCGTTGGTGGCATGCCGCCGCTGGTCCGTAGGTCATACCGTCCTCATCGGCGACGCTTTACGCACGGTTCATTTCTCCATCGGTTCGGGCACACGCCTGGCCTTCGAAGACGCGATTGCCCTCGATCGCGCGTTTGCAAAGAGCGGCGAAGATGTCGCGTGCGGGCTCGCTATCTTCGAGCGAGAGCGCCGTCCGGTGGTCGAAAAGATTCTTGCCGCCGCGAATGCCAGCTCTTATTGGTATGAGCGCTTGGTGGAGAAAATGCAGCTTTCTCCTGTGGAGCTGGCTTACGATTATATGACCCGCAGCGGGCGCATGACCGACGAGCGCCTGCGCGACCTGTCGCCAAAGTTCATGGCGCGGGTGGAGGCAGAAAGAACCTAGGGTGTCGCGAGGCATGAGGTTTGAGGCGGGAGCTCAGAAAATTGCATGCCTCCGGTTGTCGCTTTAAGCCAGCCTGTTAGTAGTGCTGCTGGGCTGAAAACCTTATATACACTGTTTGTTTTCTTTTCCCTGCGAATTCTCCTTCTGACCTTGGTAAGTTCTCAGAACAGCGACGAGCCAGAGTCCCGGTTCGTAGCATTCGCACGGCGGTTGACTCTGGCCCTGCTATTGCTGCACGATGACAAACAAATTCAACGGTGAGGTTTATACCATGAATAAGGTGACGCGATTGGATTCCCGCCGTGATGCCGAAGCGATCGAATGGGCGAAGGAGTTGCGTGAGACCGAGGCGTGGTTTCATAGCGAGCGTTTTCGCGACATCACGCGACTGCATACGCCCTACGAAGCCGTCGCGCTGCGCGGCAGCGGGCCGGAGGATTACGCCCTCGCCAGCCACGCGGCCGTCAAGCTGTATGACTATCTGCAGCGTCTGCTCAAAGATAAAAAGCAAGAAATCACCTACGGCCCGTTTTCTCCAACGGGCGCGGTGAGAGCGGTGATGGAGGGCATCAAGGTTCTTTATCTCGGCGGCTGGGCGACCTCGGCAAAAGGATCGGATAGCGAGGATCCCGGCGCTGATCATACCGGATGGTGATACGGGCCATGGCGGTGAGCATCACATCCGCAACCTGGTAAAGAAATTTGCTGAAAACAAGATCGGCGCGATCCACATCGAAGACCAGCGCGCGGGCTCCAAAGTCTGCGGGCATCAGGGACAAAAAGTTTTGGTCCCCACGGCGGAAATGATCTCTCGCCTCAATACCGCCCGGCTCCAATACGACGTTATGCGGATCCCGGGCGTGATCGTCGCGCGCACCGATTCCCATGACGCCACGGCCATCGATAGCGTCGACGATGAGCGCGATCATCCTTTCGTTTACGGGGCAACCAAGCCGATCGTGGCGTTCAAAAATATTAACCTTGCCGTGATCAGAAAATTTTACCGAGCGGGGTTT
>JBIOXP010000408.1:0-3234 GCA_044869705.1 Binatia bacterium
TGCAAATATTCGAAGTCGCTTTTTCGCGACGAATATGCTGCTCACGCGTGGCAAGTGTGAGAACGAAGCCGCGCCGCCCCTCGGCGTCCACTGTCTCGCCCACCAGCCGACCGGGCATACTGCGAACGAACTTTTTTTGGCAGGCAAAAAAGCCGAACGCCGGGCCGCCGAGGCTCATCGGCACGCCGAGGCTTTGTCCTTCGCCGACGGCGATATCGACCCCGAATTCTCCGGGCGGTTTCAGGACGGCAAGTGATAAAGCTTCCGTAGTCACTGAAATCAGATGCGCGCCCGCCTTCGAGCACGCCGCCTGGGCCGGTCTTAGGTCCTCGATCACGCCAAAAAAATTCGGGTAGCCCAGCACGACGCACAACGACTGGTCATCGACTCGCCGCGCGATCTCGGTCGCTTCGGTCGCGCCAGCTCGCCCAAACGGAATTTCTTCGAGCTCCACGCCCGGCAAATTCCTCAGGTACGTCGCCACGACCGCGCGATACTGCGGATGCAGAGCTCTTGAGATCAGAACCCGCCGCCGTTTGGAAGGCTGAATCCTCCGGGACATCAACACCGCCTCTGCCGCTGCGGAAGCGCCGTCGTAGACAGCCGCATTGGAAACTTCCATGCCGGTGAGCTGGCAAATCAACGTCTGGTATTCGAACAGAGCTTGCAGCGTACCCTGGCTCACCTCGGGTTGGTAGGGCGTGTAGGAGGTGGCAAACTCCGCGCGTGAAATGATCGCGTCTACCGCGCTTGGTATAAAATGATGATAAATGCCGCCGCCGAGAAACAAGCTCCATTCAGGGGGCGTCGCATTGCGCGACGCCAGGCGAGCTAGTCGTTCGCGCACTGAAAACTCGGAGACGCCTTCGGGAAGGTTGATCTTGGAGCGCTGCCGGAGAGTCGCCGGAACGTGTTGGTAAAGAGCTTCGATCGAATCAATACCGATGGCGCGAAGCATCTGCTCGCGATCGGCGGAAGTATGGGGAGTATAGCGCATCGGCCCGGCTATTTCTCCTCCTCGTCTTCCTCCTCTTCATCGGAATCTTCTTCGTCCTCTTCTTCTTCGTCTTCTTCTTCTTTTTGTTGGGCCACGTATTCGGCGTACTCCTCGGCATCCATGAGATCCTTGAGATCGTCGGGATCGCTCAAGTCGACGCGAATCATCCAACCGTCGCCGTAGGGATCGTCGTTAATCGTCTCCGGATTGTCCGGCAAAACGTCATTGACCTCCAGCACGCTTCCACTCACCGGCGCATAGACATCGGAAACCGCTTTCACCGATTCGACAGCGCCGAATGGATCGTCCTTGACGATTTTCTCCCCGATCTCGGGCAGCTCGACATAAACGATATCGCCGAGCTCTTCCTGAGCATACTCGGTGATACCAATCGTAGCGGTCTTACCCTCCACCAGGACCCACTCGTGTTCTTTCGAATACTTTAGCCCCTCGGGAAACTCCATTGCTGACCTCCTTCGAGCGCCTCGCTACTTGTTTAACGGTTGTAAAACGGCACCGGGACGATTTTAGCCGGGACCATACGGCCGCGCACATTCACATCGACGTGATTGCCGATTTCGGAGTCTTCGAATGAGACGTAGCCTAAGGCGATGGATTTTCCCAGCGACGGCGACTTTGTGCCACTGGTAATCCGACCAATGGCGCGATCCTTCGCTTGTAATTCATAATTGGTCCGGGCAATTCCCGGCCCGAGCAATTCCAGACCCACCAGCTTGCGCGTTAATCCGCGATTTTTTTGCTCGACGAGCGCTTCGCGCCCGACGAACTTCGGCTTGGAAAATTTTGTTACCCATGCGAGGCCCGCTTCGAGCGGCGTCGTATCATCGTCAAGCTCATGCCCATAGAGAGGATAGGCTTTCTCCAGCCTGAGTGTATCGCGCGCGCCAAGTCCGGCGGGTATCAATTCATCCGACTTTCCTGCCGAGAGCAGCGCCTCCCATAATTCAGCTCCGGCCGTGGCGTCGCAGTAAAGCTCGAATCCATCCTCGCCGGTATACCCCGTCCGCGCCACCAAGCAGCGAATCGCCGCGACGTCGGCAAAATCAAAATGGAACGACTTCAGAGTTGATAGATCGAGGCTCGTCAAAGTCGCGAGGATCTGTTGCGCGCGCGGTCCTTGCAACGCGAGCTGACAATAGCGCGCGCTGACGTTTTCAACGGTGACGGCTACTTCGGCGGCATGGCTTCGAATCCAGATAAAATCCTTGTCGCTGTTTGCGGCGTTCACGCAAATCAGAAAAGCGTCCGCGGCTAGACGGTAGAAAATCACGTCATCGACGATGCCGCCGTTGTCGTTCAGCAGCAGATTGTACTGCGCCTGCCCGACCCTCATTCGCGAGACATCATTCGCGGTAATACGCTGGCTCAATTCCAGGGCTTCGGCGCCGCGCAGTTCAATTTCTCCCATGTGGCTCACGTCAAAGAGTCCCGCGTGACGGCGCACCGCCAAATGTTCATGAATAACGCCTTGGTACTGGACCGGCATTTCCCAGCCGGCGAACTCCACCATCTTTGCGGCCGCTCGGCGATGCGCCGCATAAAGCGGAGTTCTTTTTAGTCGCGGCGACACAAGCAAAATAACGGTGAATCAGTGATCTCGTTGCAGGGAGTATTTAGCCGCCTTGAGCGTGTTGTAAAG
Organism: Binatia bacterium; assembly: GCA_044869705.1. GTDB lineage: Bacteria > Desulfobacterota > Binatia > UBA9968 > UBA9968 > DP-20. The sequence goes on from JBIOXP010000408.1 coordinate 2,658, forward strand.
CAACATGCAGATCGTCATAGGGCCGACACCGCCCGGAACCGGCGTAATTGCGGAAGCGCGGTTCTTCGCTGTCTCGAATTCGACATCCCCGGATAATTTCCCACTCGGCAGCCGGTTCATTCCCACGTCAATCACCACTGCCCCCGGTTTGATCCAGTCACCGCGGACCAGCCCAGCTTTGCCGATCGCTACGACGAGGATATCGGCACGGCCCACTTCATCGCGCAGGCTGACGGTTCTCGAGTGGCAAATCGTAACCGTGGCGTGTTTCTCCAGCAGCATGAGCGCGACGGGTTTGCCGACGATGGTACTGCGACCGACAACGACAGCGTTTTTTCCTTTCGGATCGCAACGCACCGCGGCTAAGAGTCTCATGATGCCCATGGGGGTGCAGGGCCTGAAACCATCACCGCCGAGCATCAACATCCCCTGGCTCATCGGGTGAAATCCATCAATGTCTTTGTACGGCGAAATGGTTTCGAGAACTTTTTCCGCGCGAATGTGCGCTGGCAGCGGCAATTGCACCAAAATACCGTGGACGCTCTTATCTTTGTTCAGCTGCTGGACCAGCGCCAAC
>JBIOXP010000409.1:0-11468 GCA_044869705.1 Binatia bacterium
GGCCCAAGACATTTATGTGGAGGCGCGGGAACTGATCGTCCGCGGATTGACGCAGAAGACCCTCGACTTCGAAGGAAAGTTCTTCAGTTTCAAAAACATTCCTCTCGAGCTCGAGCCGCTCCAAAAACCCTATCCGCCCATGTGGTACGGCGTGCATTCGGTCGAGGCCGCGGATCGTGCGGCGCGCCAGAATTTGAACATGGTGAGCCTCGACTCGGCCAAAGACACGCGCAGCTATAACGCGCGTTACCGACAGGTCTGGCACGAATTGCACGGCGATCAGCGGCTACCCAAGCTTGGCTTGAGCCGTTTTGTTGTCATCGCCGAAAACGGCGCCGAGGCGCTGCGGGTAGCGCGTCGAGCTTACCCGGTCTGGCATCGCCACTTTTACTATTTGTACTCGACTCGCGGCGGTAAGCCTGCGCATCCACGGCCGGCGGAATTCGACAGAATGATGGAAATCGGCCAGGCGGTCGCCGGTGATCCAGCAAGCGTGACAAATTTTCTTCGCGCAGAACTCGATGAATCCGCGGCCAATTACCTTGTCGGGCAATTTGCTTTTGGTGATCTATCGCTGGAAGAGTCCTTGCGCTCCGTAGGATTGTTTCATCAGCACGTCATGCCCGAGTTGAAGAAAACAGGCGAGTCACCGGACAAAGAATAGAGGTCACCCCTGAGGAGCAGAGGACGCAGAGGTATTCGTTTCATAGCAATCTTCGCGTACTCAGCGGCTGGGATGCTAATCGCAAAAACTGCGCAGGCGGACGCGCAGTGTCCATGAGATCGCACATTTGGGGAAGGAGTCGCAATGGAAAAAATTGGTTTTGTCGGTACCGGCGCGATGGGAAGCGCGCTCTTATCGCGACTGAAATTGGCGAATGTAACCGCACTCGCGTTCGATATCGCGCCCGCGGCATTAACCGCTGCGCGCGAGGAAGGTGCCGAAATAGCCTCCTCCGCCAAGGCGGTTGCGCAGGCGTGCACGCTGATCGACGTTGTCGTGCGAACCGATCAGGAAGTGCTTCAGTGCGTGCTCGGCAACGACGGAGTCCTGGAAGGCGCCGCACCCGGCTCGCTTGTCCTGCTGCATAGTACGATTCGGCCCACGACCACCAAGAAAGTTGCCGAAGCCGCAGCCGACAAACGGGTCAATGTCATTGATGCCTGTATGACCGCGGTTCCCAAAGTTGTCCGCGAGGGTGGTTTGACTTTTTTGGTCGGCGGCCAGAAGGCTTTTTTCGAGCGTGCCAAGCCGCACCTGCTCAAAATGGCCAAAGACGCGGTGCACATGGGACCGCTTGGATGCGGCAATGTTACCAAGCTTTTCAAGAACATGGTCACCGCCTCCGAAGCGTTGGTTGTCTATGAGGCATTGCAGATTGCCAAAGCCGGCGGCGTTAGCTATAAGGCCGCCCTCGATGTCATGCAGAAAACCAAGTCGCAACATATTCTCGATCGCTGGGATACCCGCTACGACTTCTCGAGCGGTGAATTGAAATTCATTTCGGGGACCAATCTCTCCGACAAGGACCTACCGCTGGCCTCGGAAGTTGGCAGAGCCCTCGGCGCGGAGATTCCGGTGGTCGAAGCCCTGGCGAAACTCGGCATCAAACTGAACGGCGGTAAGGTGAGCACCTGATCCTACAGGCGCAAACCTGCGTATCTGCCAGGGCACGCTGCGCCCTCGCAGCGTCGCCTGCCTCGTGAAATGCGAGCGAAGAACTATCGTGGCCACCGAGTCGAGCTGGAATCGGAAAAGACACCATCGGGCGCATGGTTTCCGCGCGCGACGATCTTGATCGAGGAAAACCGGCGCATCAAGAAAATTCCGATATTCGGCCGGCGGCGGATGACATTCGAAAGCCAAAGACAAGCTGATCGATACGCCCTCGAGTTGGCTAAAATGTGGATCGACGGCAGGACCTGGGGCACCAACGGCCATGGTTAGCTAGCGCAAGGACGAGGACGGGCTTATTGGCGCCGCGCAAGATCTCCCCCAAAAAACCACCGGCGCTTGACCGCAGTGACGTAGTAGGACTTCGTTCAGCAGTGCAGCAGCAGTAAATTCAGTTTGTCGTCGTACCGAAATCGCTTAACGCTCAGTTTCGGCAGGATCTTCGACCCCGTAAGCCTGACATCCTGAACTAGGCTTTTTCCGGGTAGCCCTGCTCAAGCGCGCGAAGCCGCTCACGGTCGTGCGGCGAGTCGAGATGACTCATATCCGGTCCAATCGGCACGATGCCGGTCGGATTGACATTGCGCTGGTTGTAGTAGCCCGCCTTGGTTTTTTGTAAATCGAAAGTCTCCTTGATACCCGGCCATTGATAGAGCTCCCGCAAATAATTGCGTAGATTCGGATAGTCCTGCACGCGCCGTAGGTTGCACTTGAAGTGACCGTAATAAACCGGGTCGAAGCGGAGCAATGTCGGAAACGCGCGCCAATCAGCCTCGGTGAGCCGCTCACCTGCCAAATAGCGGCGCTCACCGAGCCACACTTCCATTTGGTCCATGCAGACGAAAACTTTTTTGGCTGCTTCCTCGTATGCCTCCTGAGTCCGGGCAAAGCCTGCACGATAGACGCCGTTGTTGAAATGGCTGTAGACAAAATCATTGATTCGATCGATCTCGCCGCGCAACTCTTCTGGATAGAAGTCGTAAGTCACGTTCGTGTACGCCCGAAAGCTCGAATTGAACATGCGAATGATCTCCGATGATTCGTTGTTCACGATGGTGCGCCGTTCGCGGTCCCAGAGCGTCGGGACAGTCACTTTTCCTGTGTAGTTGGGGTCCGCAGCCGCGTAAACCTGATGCAACCGAAAAACGCCATCAGTTTCCGGCTGAAAGTCGTCGATCGCTTCGCCGTAGGCCCATCCTGCCGTTTTCGGTTTATCGGCAAGCGACATCGAGACCACGCCTGCCAGGTCTTTGAGCTTGCGAAAAATAATCGTTCGGTGCGCCCACGGACAGTTGTATGAGACAAAAAGATGATACCGCCCCGGTTCGGCTTTGAAGCCACCGTCCCCGGACGGACCCGGGCCGCCATCGGCGGTCACCCAGCTACGGAATTGCGAGTCGGCGCGGACGAAGGCGCCACGCACGTCTGCCGTAATCCGATCGTCGTCTAACCATTTGCCATTGAGCATGTGACCCATACACGCTTCTCCTTGCAATGGTTGTTTATCAAAATCCTGAGTAGGGAAAAAGCTATTAACCGGTCGAGCCCGCCGAGTACGCGGAGATCCTCCGGTTCTCTGCTGTAAACGGCCGCCTCATATCGGTAAACACGTTCGGGGTCTAAACGCGGTGAGCGCGCTTATATTTGCCAAAGGCTTGCCAGTCTGCTTTGATGAATACGCGCATGAGTTCACGAACAGCCATAACTCTGCTGATTGGCTTTGTTTTTCTCGGCCGCTCGGCGGTGTTTGCGGCCGAAGACCAGCTCAAGGAGGTTTTGCAGGAGCAAACCAAGGCTCGACAGGAAGAAAAGGCCAGGGAGTTAAAACGCCAGGAGCAGCTCGAAAACTTGAAGCGCGAGCAGGACCTCAATCAACAACAACATCAGCTCGACCAAACCAAACAGCAGAAAAGCGAACCGACACAACCTCAACAGCCTGAAGCCACGCAAACCCAGCGTCAGCTCGATCAGCTGAAAAACGACCAACAATTGCAGCGGCTGCAGAATGATCAGCGCCTGGAACGGATCGAGCGCGAGCGTGATCCACTCCGCCAGCGGCAGCAAATCGACGACCTGCAGCGGCAACAACGTATCGATTCGCTCCAGGATCAAATCCGCCGCAATCAAACACAACAGGACCTCGATCGACTGCGCCAGCAGCCAAACATTCGCTAGCGGCGCCAGCGCCCAGCTCGGTCGCTGCTCGCGCGAGCTACCGTGATAACCTTGCCTTCAGCCATTCAATAATGGCCGCTTGAGCGTTCCCGCCGCCCATGTGCCCTGCGGCATAAAAGCGCGCGCTTTTGGGAGCGCCGTGTTCGACCAGCAAATACATGTCCGCAATCGGAAACACGGTATCGTTTATACCGTTCACGCAAAGCAACGGCGCGCACGGTCGCTCCAGAATTCCTTGCTCAAGGAGCGATAGCTCGGGCGCACACTCGACCCACTCTTCCGCCGTTGTCCTTCCGAACGCACAGGCGAGAGTCTCGGCCAGCTCGAACGGGTACTCGCCGCGCTGCGCTTGAACAATCCAATCTTTCTGAAACGCGAAATGTGCCGGGCCGCCTTGATTCACCGCCGCGCGTAACCGCTGCGCATGTGTGTGAGCCAGTTTCGTCGCCCAATAGCCGCCGGTGCTGCCGCCGTGAATAGCGACGCGATTCGCGTTCAGATCGGGCCGGCTATCGATATACGCCAAGACCGCATCCCATAGCCGCTCGCCGTCTTGGCATCCCGCCAGCGGCGCATCGGCAACGCCTGGCATATCGATGCCGAGAGTCGCCAGACCTTGTTTCAGATAAGGCTCGCTGGCGCGCTCCTCTTTGAAAGCATCAATGCCGCCCCAAATAATGACAACCGGCGGTTGAACGACTCCCTTGGGTTTGCGCAAAAGTCCAATCGAGACGCTCCCCTCCCCCGCACGGCCGTGGAAGGGCATTTCGACTCGCTCCACCGGTGGATCGAAATAGCGCGCGGCTTTATGAAAATATTCCTGTGACTTCCGATACGCCGCCATCTTGGCCGGAGAATTGGGCGCCGGATAGCGCGCGACATGATAACAGTCATAGGCGATCAGGTATTCTTTGCGCGCGGTTGCGCTGTCGCCGGCTGCTTCCGCTTGCGCCGCGCGTTCGGCATGCGGTGGCGCCAAGCGGCTGAACGCATCGGCCCACGATTCGCGCTCGACCGTGCGCATTTCCTTGATTACCGCCGCCACTTCGTCGAATTCTGTGTAGAGAAACGGGTTGCGATTTTCTTTCGCGCGCTCCAAAAGCTCGGTTTTCACTTCGTCGATAGGACGGGGGGCAAACGGTTCGCTTGGGCTATTCATGAACACCTCCGTGGCTCAACTGACAAGCACTAAGCAAAGCAGCTGCGCAAGTCAAAGCGATTTCGCTCAAAGCATAGTCATCGGATTGACAAGAATCGCCGTTCTATAGCACTACTCTAGCTGTGAAGTCTGAACCCGATCACGCAGCGCTTGCAGCGGCCCGGCAGGTCGGTGTTGCTGGAGCTGAAACCCTGCCACCGTTTGAAGCTGGAATGGCACGCGATGTGGCCGGCCGTTTCTTGCCTCCGCTTCTCGCGGTTGCGAGTGTCATTGCAATCTGGTGGTCTCTCTATTTGATCTACCCACGTCTGCTGCCAAGTCCGATGAACACTCTTCACGAAGCGTTTCGGCTCGTGAGTGACGGCACCTTCTTTTTTCACATGTTCCAGAGCTTGCGCCGTGTTTTCGTCGGTGCCCTGGTCGCGATGTTTTTTAGCGTCGCGGTCGGCATTTATATGGGCACCGTCGCGATGGGCGAGCGTTTTTTTCAACCGCTGGTGGTGCTCGGCCTGACCATTCCGGGGCTGATGTGGGCCCTCATCTCGGTCATGCTGTTCGGCATCAACGAGTTCTCTCCCTATTTTGCTGTAACCGTAACAATCTTTCCCATGCTCGTGATCAATATTTGGGCCGGAGTCAAGTCCCTCGACAAAGATCTCATCGATATGAGCCATGTATTTCATTTCACCAAGTGGATGAAGATTTCACAGGTGATTTTGCCGCAGCTCGTGCCGAATATCTTCGCCGCGACCCGCTATGGTCTCGGGCTCGCCTGGAAAGTCGTTGTCGTGGTCGAGATGTTCGGCACCAGCAACGGCGTCGGCTATCAAGTGATGAAATCCTATCAAGTCTTCAACATGGAAGGCGTCATTGCGTGGACGATCACATTCGTCATCGCCATGATCGTGATCGAATACGGTCTGATCAATTTCGCAGAGCGCCGCCTCACCGCATGGCGACCAAGAGTCGAGGTTTGGCGGCGCTGATGGCAGAGCTTTTGGTCAAAGACGCCGAAAAGTGGTTTCGTCGCGAGGATGGGCGGCCGTTTAAAATTCTCGATCGCTTGTCCTTCGCGGCGCGCGAAGGATGCGTGACCGTATTGATCGGTCCGTCCGGGTGCGGCAAATCGACGCTGCTGAATTCCGTCGTGGGCTTGGAAAATCTGGATCGGGGTGAGCTGATTTTTATCAGTAATGGCAAACCCGAAAACCGGCCTCTCATCGGCTACGTCTTTCAAAGCCCACGTTTGTTACCATGGAAAACTATCGGCGAAAACATCAGTTTAGCGTTGCAAGGCGCCGGTGTGCCGCGAACTCAATGGCAATCGCGGGTCACGCGTTATTTGAACCTCGTCGGGCTCGATGAGTATGTCAACCAATTTCCCCTTTACCTTTCCGGTGGACAGCGGCAGCGGGTCGGATTGGCGCGCGCGCTGGCCATCGAGTCGGATATCGTCCTCATGGACGAGCCGTTCGCAAGCGTGGACGAGCTGACCGCACGACAATTGCGTCAAACCACACGACGGCTCTGTGAGCAACTGCACCGTACAGTCGTTTTCGTCACACACAATCTGGCCGAAGCGGCTTACATGAGCGACTACGTTGTGACATTGACGCAGCGGCCTGCGCGCCTCGATGCCTACGTCTCCAATCCGCTCCCGTCGCCGCACCATTGGGGAACCGATGTTTACAAATTCGCCGCCGAGCTCGAAAGCAAGGTCACTCTGAAGGAGGATATGGAAACATGAAATCAGCCCGATTGCTTTTGATTCTCCCGCTCTGCCTCTTCGCGGCATTCGTAGCTGCGCCGGCGCGCGCCGGCCAAGCTTTGACACCGATAAGCATTGCCACAAGCGCCGCGGGGCAATCCGGCTACATCGCCGCGCTCATCGAAAACAAAAGGCTCGATACCAAGTACGGCATCAAAATCACCAACATGATGATGGATTTCACCGAGGCGGCTAATGCGGTCAAGCTCGGTCGAACCCTCGCGAGCTCGATGCAACCGAGCACAGCCGTCAACCTGGTGAAAAGCGGCACGGATATTCGGCTGATTGCGCCGCAGATCTGGTCGGGCAATTCCTGGGTGGTCAAAAAAGACGCGCCCTACAAATCCTTCGCCGATCTGAAAGGAAAAAAGCTTGGCAACTTCGCGCGCGTGACCGGCGCGTATTTTTTTTCCGCCGTTATCGCCAAGGAACAGAAGCTTGACATCGAAAAGGATTTCCAGAACGTTCCGGCTGAAACCGGCGCGCTGATCGCGCTCTTGGAGCGTGGCGAAGTCGAGGCGATCAATATGTTCGAGCCACACACCACGAGACTGGTCATGTCGGGCAAATATCGCGTGCTCCTCGACTTCGACATCGAACTGGAGAATATTTTTGGCGCGCCGCCGCTCAAATCGAGCGTCGGCATTCTCAAGGAGACTGTCGAAAAGCAGCCCGCATTGGTCAAGGCGGTGCGCGGCGCCTATGCCGACGCGATTCAGATCATCAAAACGGGACAGGACGAGGATTTTTTCAAATCAAAAGCAAAAGAGCTTTTCAATTTGAGCACGCCGGAGGAAGTCGCCGCCGGGTTTAAGCAGAACCAGGCGAACGCCGCCGACAAATGGGGCGAGGGTTTCTTTCAATCGCAAAACAAGATCCTGCAGTCAGGGATTTCTTTAGGATTGCTGCCCAACATCGGCGATCTGAACAATCTCTGGATCAAATAACTCCGGTCGCAGCTCATGCGAGAGCGGTTTTTCCCATCAGGTAGCGATCGCATTCCCGCGCCGCGCCGCGCCCTTCGTTGATCGCCCAGACAACCAGGCTTTGCCCGCGCCGGCAATCACCGGCGGCGAATATTCCCGGCACGTTCGTGGCAAATTGGCCGTACTCGGCTTTAGCGTTCGAGCGCGGGTCGCGTTCGACGCCGAGCTCCGTCAGCGCGGGATCTTCCGGGCCCAAAAAACCCATGGCCAATAACACCAGATCCGCGCGCAAAACTTTGTCCGACCCCGGAACCCGCTGCGGTATGAAAGCGCCTTGTTGGTTGCGTTCCCAAGCTACTTGGTAGAGATGCAGTTCCTTGACATGGCCCGATTCGTCACCAACAAATTTTTCTCCGGTGGTAAGATAGACGCGCGGGTCAGCGCCAAATCGTGCGGCGGCCTCTTCCTGCCCGTAGTCGAGCTTATAAACCTTCGGCCACTCGGGCCACGGGTTGTCGGGCTGGCGGGTGTCGGGCGGGCGCGGCAAAATTTCCACCTGGGTCAAGCTCTTGCAGCCATGACGCATCGCGGTACCGACGCAGTCGGTTCCGGTGTCGCCGCCGCCCACGACCACGACGTGTTTGTCTTTGGCCGAAATGAAACAACCATTGCGGTGCTGTGAGTCGAGCAGGCTTTTGGTGTTGGCAAGAAGAAACTCCATCGCCATATGGATGCCCTTCAACTCGCGTCCTGGAATGGGTAAGTCACGAGCCTTGGTTGCGCCCGTGCAGATGACAATCGCGTCGAACTCGGTTTTTAATTTCGCGGCCGAAAGATCCACTCCCACGTGCGCGTTGGGCACGAACTTGACGCCTTCTGCGGCCATGAGATCGATGCGCCGCTGCACGATTTTTTTATCGAGCTTCATATTGGGGATGCCATACATGAGCAGCCCGCCGATCCGATCCGCGCGCTCGTAGACCGTCACCCGATGACCGGCGCGATTCAGTTGCGCGGCTGCGGCGAGTCCCGCTGGGCCCGAGCCGATCACCGCGACTTTTTTTCCGGTCCGTTTTTCCGGCGCCTCGGCGGATACCCATCCCTGGGCAAAGCCATTATCGATGATCGCGCACTCGATCGTCTTGATGGTTACTGGCAGCTCGTTCAACCCGAGCACGCATGATCCTTCGCAAGGCGCCGGACACACCCGGCCGGTAAACTCCGGGAAGTTATTGGTTTTGTGCAAGCGCTCGAGCGCTTCTTTCCACAGGCCGCGATAAACCAGATCGTTCCATTCCGGAATCAGATTGTTGACCGGACAGCCGGAGGCCATCCCGCTGATCAATTGACCGGTATGGCAAAACGGAATGCCGCAGTCCATGCAGCGCGCGCCCTGCTGGCGCAACTTTTCTTCTGAGAAATGTTCGTGGAACTCGTTCCAGTCTTTTACCCGCTCGATGGGCGAGCGATCCGGAGGAAGTTCCCGATTATATTCCATGAAACCCGTCGGTTTACCCATCACCAAAAAATCTCCTGATAATAATTGGCGAACGCCGCGCGGAACCCCGGCGTAAGAAAGCCCGTGAAACGTTCGAATGTGCTTTCAGCCGAGTGGAACAGACTTCAAGCGGCGCACACGCGAGTGACAGCGCGTTTAGTTACCGCTTACCCGAGCCGCATCGTTTTTGTTGGCTTCGAATGCGGCCATCAGCGCATCGTCACCGATCAAACCTTTGGCTTCGGCTTCTTCGAGCGCTTCCAATACGCGGCGATAATCCTTCGGCATGACCTTGACGAATTTCGGCGCCGTCTCCTGCCAAAGAGCGAGCAGTCGCCAGGCGCACGTGCTGCGCGTATAGACCGCATGGCGCTTGAGCATTTCTTCGACTTCTTGAAGATCGCGTTCGGTCAGCCGCTCCAGACTTACCGTCTCGAAATTGCAGCGATTCTTGAAGGTGCCGTGTTGGTCGAATACGAAGGCGATACCGCCCGACATCCCGGCAGCAAAATTACGGCCGGTTTCCCCGATGACCACGACTCGACCGCCGGTCATATACTCACACGCGTGGTCACCGACGCCCTCAACCACCGCGCGCACACCGCTATTGCGCACACAGAAACGTTCGCCGGCCATGCCGCGAATGTAAGCTTCACCGCTCGTGGCGCCGTAAAAAGCGACGTTGCCAACAATGATGTTTTCTTCCGGGACGAAGGTCGAGCCCTCGGGAGGATACAAAACGACCTTGCCTCCTGAAAGCCCCTTGCCAAAATAATCGTTGGCATCGCCTTCCAACTCCAGGGTCATGCCCGGCGGCACGAACGCGGCGAAACTCTGGCCCGCCGATCCCTGAAAATGAAAATGGATGGTATCTTCGGGCAATCCTTGCGGACCGAAGCGCCGGGTGACCTCTCCCCCAAGAATGGTTCCAACCACACGATTGGTATTGCGTATGTCCAGTGTCGCCTTGACCTTTTCTTTCCGTTCCAGCGCCGGCGCCGCCAGATCCAGCAATACCTGATTATCGAGCGCGTTTTCCAAGCCATGATTCTGCGGAATCTGACAATAGCGTCCGACCTCGGGACCTACCCGGGGCTGGTAGAGAATAGCGGAATAATCCAAGCCCTTGGCTTTCCAGTGTTCGACAGCATCCCGCATTTCGATCTTGTCCGAACGGCCGACCATTTCATTGATCGTACGAAAACCCAACTCGGCCATGTGTTCGCGCATTTCTTGCGCAATGAAGCGCATAAAGTTCACCACGTGGGCGGGGTCGCCGGCAAATTTTTTCCGCAGCTCCGGATTTTGTGTCGCGACTCCGACCGGGCAGGTATCGAGGTGGCAGACACGCATCATGATGCAGCCCAATGTGACCAACGCCGTCGTGGCAAAACCGAACTCCTCCGCGCCCAGGAGCGCGGCAATCACCACATCGCGTCCGGTCTTTAGTTGACCGTCGGTTTCCACCGCAATTCGACTACGCAAATTATTGAGCACTAGAGTTTGATGCGTTTCCGCCAAGCCCAATTCCCACGGCAAACCGGCATGCTTAATACTGGTTTGCGGCGATGCACCGGTGCCGCCGTCATGCCCGCTGATCAAGACGACATCCGCATGACCCTTGGCGACGCCGGCCGCAATCGTGCCGACGCCGATCTCGGAAACCAGTTTGACGCTGATGCGGGCGCGATGATTGGAATTTTTGAGATCATGAATCAGCTGGGCCAAATCTTCGATCGAGTAGATATCGTGGTGCGGCGGCGGCGAAATCAAGCCGACGCCCGGTGTCGAATGGCGCACCTTGGCGATCCAGGGATAAACCTTGCGGCCGGGCAACTCGCCGCCTTCTCCGGGTTTAGCACCCTGGGCCATTTTGATCTGCAGCTCTCTTGCCTGCGTTAAATAATAACTGGTGACACCGAAGCGGCCCGAGGCGACCTGTTTGATCGCGCTATTTTTCGAATCGCCGTTGGGCTCCGGCACATAGCGCGCAGGATCTTCGCCGCCCTCGCCGGTGTTGCTTTTGCCGCCGATGCGGTTCATCGCGACTGCCAGCGCTTCGTGCGCCTCTTTGCTGATCGAGCCGTAGGACATCGCGCCGGTTTTGAATCGTTTGACAATTTCATCCACCGGTTCCACTTCGTCGATGGAAATCGGCTGCCCCGTGTATTTCAAACGCATCAGGCCGCGCAAGGTCGCCAAGCGCTCCGACTGATCATCGATCAACCGCGTGTACTCTTTAAACGTTTTATAATCGTTGTTCCGTG
>JBIOXP010000410.1:0-5512 GCA_044869705.1 Binatia bacterium
GTCCATGCCACATGAAGCCATTTGCGTGAGAGCGCAAGCATCGGCCTGCTCGCGTTGCCAACGGTTCGGCTGATTTGTTGGATGGGGCTCCACGTTTCTCCATCCGGGGCGAGGCTGCGCATGAAAATCTGCGCCTTACCTTGATCATCGAGATTGTCCCATGCCAAATAAACCGTTCCATCACCCGCCACGGCAAGTGTCGTATGCAGAATTTCCGGCGCGGTGTTGGCTTGCACTAGCCGCCGTGGCGCAAAGTGTTGGCCGCCGTCTTTCGAGACCGAATAATAGATCCCGGCTTCGTTTTCCGAGCGGCCGAGCGTGAACCAGGTCACGTGCAGATAGCCGCGGCTATCCCTTCCGATCGTCGGACCCGAATGCGGGCATGCGGCTACTTGCCAACCATCATCGCTGATTTCTATCGGTTCGCCGAATGTCTGGCCGCCATCCGTCGACTTACGCAGCGTGTGATTGCGAATCTGTTGAGCGCTTACCTGCCGATCGGCGACGTAAACTGTTTTTCCACCGTTCGCGAAAGTGATGCCCAACCGGCAGCACTCGCAGAGCCCGCCGCCAACCTTATAACTGCTTGTCAACTCCTCACCCTTCGCGCTGAGGCGTTTCAGGTAAAGCGAGCGCGGCGTGGGGTTGTCGACGCGTCTGTCGATCCAACCCACCAGGAGCGAATCGTCTGGCATCGTTTCGATGATCGGAAACCGAGCCGTATTTTTGATCTCGTTTAGCGTCTGCGCAGACGTAAAGCCGCCCTTGCTGTCCTCCATAGCAAACCGAATGTTCGCCCTTGTTTTATCGCCTTTTTCGTTCGGCACAGACCAGACAATGTAAGCCCGGTTGTTTTTGCCCAAGGCGAGTCGCGGCCCGCCTTCTTCGCCTTCGATCGCTTCGACGGCGGTATTGACCTGCTTAGGTCGCGTCCAGGTTTTGCCACCGTCAGTTGAGGAAGCGAGCAATGCGAGACGCATGTCCGCAGGCGCTCTTTTCATCACTGATTCATGTTGATGCGCGCCCGTATCCTGCTTCGCCGCCGAGACCGTCCGCTTGTCGTCCTCGGTCCAAACCGCGAACAGGCGGCCATCCGGAGCAAGGCGCAAAAACGGCGTGGAAGGGTTGTTGCTGCGCCGGCCCAACTGCACTTCGGCATTGAAGGAGAACGGCCGGGAACCGGCAGCTTGCGCCGGGATCACGGAGACAACGACGATGCTAAACAACCAAAATTTAGTGAATGTGCGAAGGCAAACGGTCGAACGCCGTGGTTTCATGACGATCTCTCCGTATCGAATACCTAAAATTGAGTTTTCTCCGACGCGCTAGGCAGCGCCGGCTATCAATAGACAGAGGTTTCGCCAGTTCGGCAGGGCTGCCGCCGAAAGTGAGCGAAAGTATTACTTAGTATTGTGCGATCTGGTGAGAAGGAGGAGGAGCGCGAATCTGGAAAATCGCTGGAATGAATCGCTGATGGCCGGCCGTTTTCGAAATCCCTACGAAAAACTGTACTGGAGCCTCAATCCCCGACAGCTGAACGGATGAAGCGGCATTTGCCTGGCACCGGCTCGCAACCGACTCAAAGACGCAGTTCGAGTTCTGTTTGCCGGTAGCGCCCCGATCGCTGCTCGTGTGATGATCCGAATGTTGCTGAGAATGCCGAAGATGCTCGAAAACGTGATGGACTTGATGGGGCGTTGAGGAAATCAGGAACGTGACGAACAGCGCCGCGACGAACAAACCCGACCAGCGAGGTAAAGAGCAAGTCTTGTAATCGAGCTTCAATGTGACCCCGGTTATCACGGCTAGCAGGCGTCGAATCGGGAATCAAGATTGCTCATTCTGCGATGAGCTTAAAGCTCCAGATCCAGCTTCGGGAAAACCAGCAGCGACTCGACCAGACGATCATCGCCGAACTTGCTGGCGTACAAGCCCAGCAGCCCGAGCGGTCCGAAAAATCCCGTTAGAAACCAGACAAACCATGGAAATTCCCAGCCCATCAGAACAGCGACGAGCGGCAGCAGAGCGAGCTCGAGACAAACACCGCTGCTAAATACCAGAAGGCCTCGTTTCCACTGGCTTGTCTGCAGCCGGACGGTGTGCGAATCGCACAGACATAGAAGGAATCCTTCGATCAATCCTATCTCTCTGTTCTTCAAATCTGGTTTCCTCCTGAACTCTTTGGCTGCTGACCAAGCAACGGCTCAAGCGAGACGATTCAACGCGGCAGATTTCCGTCGGTCAAAGAATTGAGTGCGCGGGTATGTTAAGGTTCCTTGAGTCAGAAAGCAAACTGCGCGCAAGCAGTTCCGATTGACAGATGGTAAATTGATCGGCTAACTTTCCAGCCGGATGTAATTAAAGCCAACTCGAATCAGCTGTTTCGCCTGTAGCACGAGGAGGAACTATGCCGACGATCAAAGGACTCAGCCATGTGGTGCTCCACGTAAATGACCTGGAAAAAATGGTCTCCTTCTATCGGGACGTTCTCGGCCTTGTCAAATATCGCGAGTACCCGGGTCGGATGGTGTTTCTCACACCCGACCCCAAAATCGAAGATCATCAACTCGCCCTGACGAAAGGACGCGAAGGCAACGCCAAAATCATTGCTCATATCGCATGGCGCGTGGAAACACCTGCTGACGTAAAGGAATACTATGAGCGCTTCAAAGCGCTCGGCGTACCGATCGACCACTGTGTTAGTCATGCTTATGAAGAGATGGGTAATACCGTGTCGTGTTATTTTCTCGATCCGGAAGGGAATCGCCTGGAAATTTACGCGCTGATTCCGGAGCGCGACGAAAAACGCATCAATCGGCCCCTTGACCTTGACCAGAGCCTCGAGAAGATCGTCGCGCAGGCCAGCGGTTTACCTGCAAGCCCGCACTAGCAGATCTGGAGTGTCGGAGCTTTTGCAGCGCGGCCGCTCAGCCTACGAGTTCCACCCGTTCATCGCCTTCGAATAGGTGCACGCGCTCCGGATCGCTGCATAAAAAAACCTCATCGCCGCGCTTGATCGGCGTTCGTCCCCGCGCGCGCGCAATCAACTTTTCTCCTTTGGCAATCACGTAAACAAAGCAGTCCGAACCGAGGTCCTCGACGAAATCAGCAATACCGCTGAGCCATGCTTCGCTACGGGAGCACGGCCGAAGGTCTTCCGGACGTATGCCGATGGTGAGTTCCACGCGCGAACGCTTCATGGGCTCGGTGACAATGCGAGTGAGATCCAAGTTCATTCCCGATTTGGCCACCAGAACTCCATCCTCGCTCAAGCGACCTTGGATGAAGTTCATCTGCGGCTGACCGACAAAAGCCGCGATAAATAGATTTCTCGGCCGATGGTAAATCTCTGCAGACGTGCCGATCTGTTGGATCCGACCGCGATCAATCACGATGACTTTTTCGCCCAGAGTCATAGCTTCTGCCTGGTCGTGGGTAACGTAAACCATCGTCGAGTGAAGCCGCTCATGGAGCCGCGCGAGCTCAACCCGCATGTTAGATCGCAGGGTCGCATCGAGATTCGAGAGCGGCTCATCGAAAAGAAAAAGCTTGGGCCGGCGCACAATGGCGCGACCGAGGGCCACCCGTTGTCGTTGCCCCCCGCTCAACTGTTGCGGTTTGCGGTCCAGTTGATTACCGAGCTCCAGCAATCCCGCGACCTCAGCGACCCGCTCTTTTATCTTGTCTGTCGGCGCGCCGCGCAGGCGTAAAGAGAACCCCAGATTTTCGGCCACAGTCATATGCGGGTAAAGCGCGTAGTTTTGAAACACGAATGCCACGTCGCGCTCTCGAGGTGGCAAAGGATCGACGCGCTGATCATCGATATGAACGCTGCCTGTGGTGGCGGACTCCAGCCCCGCGATGATTCGGAGCAGCGTCGTCTTGCCGCAGCCGGAAGGACCGAGCAGAACGCAGAATTCGCCGTCTGCGACTTCGAAGGAAATTTCCTCGAGAACCGCTCCAGCGCCGAATTGCTTCGTTACACGGTGAACAGTAAGAGAGCCGATGGCTTCCTCCGAAAGCTTGTTTTCAGCCCTTCACGGCTCCGGCCGAAAGTCCCTGGACGATGCGCCGTTGGAAAAGCAACGTCAAACCAATTAGCGGCAAGGTCGCCAGCGTCGAGGCTGCGGCGATTTCACCCCAGGGCATCGTGTACTCGCCGGGAAACAGCGCAATGCCCACAGGAAGCGTCTGCAGCGCCGGATAGGTCAAGATAATCAGCGCGAAAAAAAATTCGTTCCACGCCTGAATAAAAACCAGGATCGCCGCCGTAAAAACTCCCGGTGCGGCTAGCGGCCACACGATCAGCCGAAGCGCTTGCCAGCGGGTGCAGCCATCGATGAGAGCTGCTTCTTCAATATCGTACGGCAGTTCTCGAAAAAATGTCGTGAGCACCCAAACAGCAAATGGCAGCGTAAGCGCGATATAGGCGGCGACAATGCCATGATAGCTATTGAGCCAGCCGAGAAAGCTCAGCAGCCGCCAGACCGGGCCGGCGATAGCGATCTGCGGAAACATCGATAATGCCAGCAATAACATCAGGTAGTATCGCCCCCAGCGCAACTTGAACCGCGCGAGCGCAAATGCGGCCAACGAGGCAACGAAGATGCTGATCACCGTGGTCGCCATGGCGACGATCGCGCTGTTCACGATGTAGTGAAGCAGACCATACTCGAGAATCGCCGCTCGATAATTATTCCAACGAAAACTCGGTAGCAGCACCGGCGGTATAGCGGTGATTTCGCCGGCGCTCTTCCACGAGGTAAGGAGAAACCATAGAAATGGCAGCAGCGTGAATGCCCCGATCAAAAATACCGCAGCCGCCAATGTGAGCTTTTTCATGGTGCGGGTTCCCGTCTCATAATCGCCGCGCCGCTCAGTCGCAAATAAACTATCGACAGAAGCAGCGAGATGGCAAACACCGCCACGGCGATTGCTGAGCCGTAGCCGATCATCCCTTCGGCAAAAATCTTCTTGTATCCATAGAATTGCAAAATGTTTGTCGTGTCCGCTGGCCCCCCCTGGGTCATCACGAACACCAGATCGAAGACCTTGAGCGCGTCGATGGTCCGAAAGAGCAAGGCCAAGAGCAAAGCCGGTTTGAGCAAAGGCAAAGTCACATGCCGAAACTTCTGCCAAGCGCTGGCGCCGTCGATCGCTGCGGCCTCGTAGAGCTCACCGGGGATTCCCTGCAGCCCGGCGAGGAGTATTAGGCCGGCAAATGAGCTGGTTTTCCACACGTCCGCCAGCATGATCGCCATCAGGGCTAGGTTTGGCTCGGCGAGCGGCGCCCAATATTCCTGCGTGGCGCTACCGAAGATAAGATAATTGAATAAGCCGTAACGGTCGTTGAAGATGAAGCGCCACATTTGTGAAGAGACCACAGTGGGCACTGCCCATGGGATAAGAACAATCGCGCGCAGCCAACCGCGTCCGCGAAACGACTCATTCAAGACCAGCGCCATGGCGAGCCCGACGAGCACTTCGATGGGCGTCGTCACGGCAACAAACA
>JBIOXP010000411.1:0-3247 GCA_044869705.1 Binatia bacterium
AAAAAGCAAATCGACTGTGGCCTCGACGTTATCAACGACGGCGAGGTGGGCAAATCCAACTTTTCCCGCTATGCGCGCGATCGTTTGAGCGGCTTCATCGAACGGGAGGCCAAACCGGGCGAACAAGCATCGACGATCTTTGCCCGCGACCTGGTCGAGTTTGGCGAGTATTTTAAAAACCGCAGTTACCATCGGGGCGACAACCTGCGCCGCGTTTTCTGTAATGGCCCGCTGAAATACGTTGGTCATGAGTCGCTCAAGAGCGAGATCGAAGATTTCAAAGCCGCTCTGGCCGGACGAAAATACCAAGAAGCCTTTCTTCCCGCCATCGCGCCGGGCACGATTGAGCATTGGATGAAAAATGACTACTACCCGAACGACGAAGCCTACCTGATCGCGATCGCCGAGGCGATGCGCGAGGAATATAAAGCTATTGTCGATGCCGGTTTTCTCTTGCAGATCGATGATCCCGATCTGCCCGACGGCTGGCAATTCATGTCAAAGATGAGCGTCCCCGAATATCGCAAGTATGCGGAGCTGCGCATCGATGCGCTTAACCATGGTTTGCGCGACATCCCGCCCGACCGAGTTCGCTTTCATACCTGTTGGGGCAGCTATCACGGCCCGCATAAATACGATATTCCGCTGCGCGACATCGTCGATCTGATCCTGAAAGTCAAAGCCAATACGATCTCCATTGAAGCGGCCAATCCCCGTCATGAGCATGAATGGCGCGTCTGGGAAGAGGTGAAACTGCCGGACGGGAAGGTCCTTGTGCCCGGCGTCGTGGGTCACGCGACCGATATCGTGGAACACCCCCAGGCGATCGCCGACCGTCTGGTGCGCTACGCCAAAATTCTCGGCCGCGAAAACGTTATAGCGGGAACCGACTGCGGCCTCGGACCTCGCGTCGGCGACCCGCAGATCGCCTGGGCGAAATTCGAGGCGATGGCCGAAGGCGCGCGCATTGCCAGCCAACAATTGTGGAGAACGTAACCCCGCGCAGGTAACACCAGCGCTACAGGAGGAAAGACATGTTCAGGCCCGCTACTCGCTCGCTGCTACTGCTGGTTGGGTTGCTGACTGCAAGCGCGTCATCAGCTCAACCCCTGCCGAAATCGATCGCGATCGGCTCGAACCCGCCAGGCTCGCTGTTTTATGCCCTCGCCAGCGGTCTGGCCAAAGTGATCAGCGAGGCGTCGCCCATGCAGGCGCAGGTCCAGCCCTATGCCGGCACGAGCACATTTGTGCCGTTGTTCGACAGCGGCGAGCTCGAGCTCGGCGTCGTTAATGCCGTCGATATGGGCATGGTGTACCAAGGACAAAAACTCAAAGTCGGCGGCAGAAATCCTTTTCCTCATGTACCGAGCTCCCGCCTGCTCTGGCGCGGCTCGCCATTGCGCAGCAGCCTGATTGTAAAAAAAGATTCGCCGATCAAAACGATCAGCGAGGTGAAAGGCAAACGCGTTACCGGAGAATATCCCGCGCAGCTCGCGGTCTGGTACAATGTTTTCGGATCGCTATCTAACGCCGGGTTGACTTGGAACGATGTCAAAGTCGTGCCCGTGCCGGCGGTCAACGAGGGCGTCGACGCGCTCATCCAAGGCCGCGCCGATGTCACCACGCACGCGATCGGATCGGCGAAGGTGAAAGAAGCCGATGCCGCGATCGGGATTCGATACATCCCGCTCGATTGCTCGAAACAAGGTGAAGAACGCATCAAGAAAGCCGTGCCCGGTTATTACCTATCGGTTGTGAAAGCAGGCTCGTCCACCGGCATCGTCGAAGACACCTGCGCGTACACCTATGACATTTATCTCGTCGGACCCAAGACATTGCCCGATGCTGTCGTTCGCAATGTCCTTCAAGCCATCTGGGTGAACGTCGAGAAATTGCCGCAATTTCATCCCGGTTTTGCGGAGTGGACGAAAGCGCGCGCCGTTGACCTCGACGTTACTTTGCCCTACCACCCCGCTGCCATTCGCTTCTTCAAAGATAGCGGCGTCTGGCCGGCAAAAATGGACGAAGCGCAAAAGCGCCTTCTGGCCATCAACCCGTAGCCGACTGGTCGTGCCTCTCGGGTTTCGAGTCTCGCGTGATGGAAGCGACGCAGAACTTCCCGGTTGCGCCAACCCTGCAAACCATTTGAACGGAGCAATGCGATTGAACGACCGGAACATTTTGCACTCACCGATCTTTCATGCCCATGAGCGATGAACTAGCCGCCTCCGCGGATCGCTTTCGCAAGCTACGGGGCGCGCCGCAAAAATTCCTCCGCGCTTTGCTGATCACTAGCACTCTCCTGGGTTCATTGTGGGCGCTCGAAGTTCATAACTACTTCCAAGTCACATTTTTCAAACAGCAGTATCTCGCTCTATTTCTCGCTCTCTCACTGGGCGCGGTGTTTCTCGCGGTCAAAGCTTACCCGAAGCAATCCGGTGATCGTGTTCCCTGGTACGATTGGCTCCTCGCGTTCGGCGGTTTTGCCGTTGGACTTTATGTGACCATCATGTATCCGACGATCGCCTATCGGTTGGGCGTGCTCTCGCCGGATCGTTGGATTTTAGGCGGGCTCGCGCTGATCCTCGTTATCGAAGCCACCCGGCGGGTCGCGGGCGGCACCTTGGCCTGGCTCGCGCTCGGCGTCATTCTCTACACGAAATTTGCTGAGTTCCTGCCGGGCATTTTTTATTCTAAAAGCCCGTCATGGGCGCGCATCGTGAGTTATCTTTATCTCGACTCCAACGCCATGTTGGGCCTGCCCATCGATGTGGCCGCCGGGGTGGTGGTCGCGTTCATTTTATTCGGCCAGGCGCTCTACGCCGTCGGCGGTGACAAATTCCTCACCGATCTAGCGCTCATCGCCACTGGCCGATATCGTGGCGGACCGGCAAAGGTGTCCGTCGTTTCTTCCGCCCTCTTCGGTACCGTTTCGGGAAGCGCCGTCGCGAATGTGGTCGTCGATGGAGCAATCACCATCCCGCTGATGAAGCGCACGGGGTTCGCCGCCCATATGGCTGCCGCCATCGAAGCTGTGGCATCCAACGGCGGTCAGATCATGCCGCCGGTGATGGGCGCCGCAGCCTTCCTGATGGCCGAATATCTCAATCTGCCCTACGGCCAGATCGCTTTGGCAGCGGCAATTCCGGCGCTGCTGTACTATCTCGCGCTGTTTACGCAGATCGATTTGGAGGCGGCGAAACATGGATTGGCGGGATTGCCAGCAGACCGGATTCCCCGATTCCGA
>JBIOXP010000412.1:0-5455 GCA_044869705.1 Binatia bacterium
CGCGCTGCCTCCTTCAGCACAGCTCCCACGGGATAGCGGCTGCCACTGAGCCCCCCGTCACGTTCAGTGGCAAGAGGCCAGACTTTCAAGTCTGGCCTCTCTTTTTTAGTGAATACATCGCGAGAGCCAGACTTTCCACACCGCTTCACAACTGATCGTTACGGTTTTCTCAAACGTAGTGCGTTGCTCAAGAACAACGTGTCGATGAAAACTTTGATCCGTGGAAACGCTAACTGCGACTTTGCACGACATAAACGAACTTGATAAGGGACGAGGGCGGTTATGAAAATTCATCGAGTCATGCTCGCTGCCCTGCTATTGAGTTTCTGGATAATCCCCGCAAAAGCCCAGGAAAAGGTCATTGTCGGGCATTCGGCCCGTGCCGCTTTGTCCATCGGTCCTCTCCTGTACGGTATCGACCGTGGCTTTTATCGCGATGAGGGAATCGATCTCATATATGTGTCCATTCGCGCCGATTTGGGCATCAAGGCTTTGCTGTCCGGAGATATTGATTACAGCTACAGCACGGGCACGATCATCCGCGGTGCGATTCTTGGCGTACCAGTAAGAAGCCTTTCATTTGATTTCTCGCGCGTGCTGCATGCCCTTATGTCACGGCCGGAAATTCCGAACGCTGCTGCCCTTAAGGGCAAGAAAGTCGGGGTGAGTTCCTTCGGGGCAACGGGCGATCTTGCGGCCCGGGTTGGCTTGCGTTCTCTCGGTCTAGATCCTGAAAAAGACGTGACAATTATTACGCTCGGCAGTGACACTCTGCGCCACGCCGCACTGCTCGCAGGCACAGTGCAGGCGACGCACATGCCGGTGCCACTCAATATTCAGCTCAAGAAGCAGGGTTACCACGAGCTCGTTTATGCCGGCAAAATTCTTCAGCGCCCGCTCACGGGACTGGCCACGAGTCTTGAGAAGATACAAAAGAACCCCGGTCAGGTACAACGAATGGTACGCGCCTTTTTACGCGCCACTCGCGCGTTGAAAACGGAGCGAGCCGGTTTCATTGCGTTTGCGCAAAGGAAGTACGGCTATTCGAAAGACGTCATGGAAGAAGCCTATAAGTATTTAATCGACGCGCTCGCTCAGGACGGTTTTGTCGATGACGCCGCGCTGCAGGCCGCGATGGATGAGGCGAAAAGCCTCGCGAAAGTTACCAAACCGATCAGCCAAACGGATGTCGTCGACTATAGTTTTCTTCGAGCGGCAACAAAGAAATAGACTTACTTGCGCTCGATCCGACTGTACGGACCAGCCGTGTAAACCACCCTCCCTCCGACAATCGTTAGGATCGATTCGAGAGCGGGAATCTGCTCCTCGGGAATTGTCAAATAGTCGGCGCTCAACACGGCCAAATCAGCAACTTTGTCGACTTCGATCGAACCTTTACGTCGCTCTTCGGCGGTGAACCAAGCATTGCCGATGGTGTGCGCGCGCAAGGCTTGCTGCCGGGTGAGGTTCTCCGATGGGTCACGAAGCGCCAAGCCCGCTACCGTCTTCCCAGTAATCAACCACCACAATGACAACATCGGTGAGAAAGGGGCGGATTGAAAAGCACTCGTGCCCGCACCCAACGTAATACCAGACTGCACAATCGTCTTTAAAGGAGCCGGCCGGGTTTTTTCCACCCTGGCAGGTTCAGCGTTAGGGTCTCCTGTCAGCACTAAACGATCCAGCGCGGTGATTCCTGCGCCAATTTTTTTTATTCTCGCCAGGATGTCAGGCCTCGCCAATTCGATGCCCGTAAGACCGATGCGCCGTGGCGTGAGTGGTTTGGCTGATTCCATTTGCTCCAGAATATTCAGTAACCGGCGTGCTCTCTCGTCGGAACCTACATTGAATTGAAAATTATACCCCGACTCTACGAAAGATCGCGCAGTATCACGAAGTCTCTCTTCGTCTTCCCGCGTGAAGGACTGAGAGGCAGGGGCAGACAACATAGGATCATCCATTTCATCCAGTGCGGCTCCGCCGAAACCAGCAAAGCGAAAATTTTCGTTCTGCGCCAACGTTTTCATTTCTTCCGAAGCGCTTTGGAGAAACTCCTTTGGCTCGGACGTCGCGCCGGGAACCAAATAAAAATTTATCCGCAGCGGCAATTCGCCGGTCCGCGCCATGTCACTCAGCAAGCGACGATGGGCGAAGCTCACCTCGTTGGGCTGGAAATCGTTGATGGAAGTAATTCCAGAGCGGCTCAGCTCGTAAAAACAATTGTTGAAACTCTGCCGGATCTGATCGAGAGAAAGCCGGGGAATCTTTTCGTAAACGGATTTCCAGGCCGGGACACCCTTGGCCCATCCGGTAAGCTCTCCCGTTTTCGCATTGCGTTCAAAATGTCCGCCCGGCGGATCCGCAGTCCCGGGCTGAATGCCGGCCGCGCGCAGCGCGGCGCTGTTGAGCAGCGCACCTTCACGTAAATACTGAACATAGACCGGATGATCGGGCGCGACCTGATCGAGCTCGGCGCGCGAGGGAAAGCGTCGCTCGACGAACTGCGTCGGCGCCCACCCACCCGCGACAACGATCCAATTGCCTGCCGGTTTAGTCTTGGTCGCCGCTGCGAGTTGCTTCATCGCTTCGGCAAGGGAACGCGCGCGCCCCCAATGTAATTCCGTGTTCCAGCTCAAGCCTGCGAGAGTAGCGTAAATCTGCCCATCGATAAGTCCGGGTATTACCGTTCGCCCGGCAAGCTCGATAACGCGCGTTTGCGGACCAACTAGCGGCCGCATTTCCCGATTCGCGCCGACCGCGATGAAGTGCCGGTCGCGAATCGCCACGGCCTCGCGGATCGAAAAACTACTATCAACTGTGATGATTTTACCGCCCCGCAAAACCAGATCTGCGGGAGCTTTCACCGCCAGAGACCGAGCAAAGTCCACTTCCGCTCCACTGCCGCACGCGATTACAGCAAACAACAACGAGACGATTGCAATCCGTTGGCGAAAATTTCTCATCGGCCGAATTCCGGGTTTAACTCCATATTATGATCTCCGGCTTTTTACCGCTCCGCGGCGATCTGTGGGTGCGCCAGTCTTCGCGCGCAGTTGCGTTGCGCCGAATATTAAAGCTATATCTCTAAGAATCAAATTGGCTGAGCGTCGAGGTAATGATGAAACCCGTGCAACTTTTCTGCTGGCATTTTATGGCATACCCGTATCTCGACAAGGACTTCGACAAGAAAGAATCCAGCGGCTGGGTGACCGTGCCGAACCGTCTCTGGGACAATACCAGATCGCGAGGACTTTACCAGGAGTATATCGACCAGCTCGCCTATGCCGATCAGCTTGGCTTCGATGGGATGGTTTTGAACGAGCATCATCAGAACATCTATGGCTTGATGCCTTCGCCAAATATCATCGCCGCCGCCCTCACACAGAACACTTCGCGCGGCAAAATCGTCATTTTGGGAAATCTTCTGCCGCTGCACCTCAATCCCATGCGTGTGGCAGAGGAATACGCAATGCTCGATCAAATGAGCAACGGCCGGTTGATCGCGGGTTTCGCACCTGGCGGTGGCCCGGAAACTTTCAATTACGACGTGCCTTCTGCGAATACTCGAGAAAAATTTTGGGAAGCCGCAGATTTGATCGTGCGTTCGTGGACTGAAGACGGCCCGTTTGCGCACGAAGGCCGCTATTTTCCATTGCGCTATGTGAACCCGTGGCCGAAACCGCTGCAAAAGCCGTTTCCGCCAGTTTGGATTCCCGGCTCGCGCAGCCCTTCAACGATGACCGAAGTGGCCAAACGTGGTTATTGCTATTTTCTTTCCTCCCGCAGCCATGGCGGCGAGACGCATCGAGCGCAGCAGGAATTTGCTGCGGTTTTGGAGAAGCATGGCGATCAATACCATCCGTTTCGCTTCGGCATTTTGATGTCCACCTATGTTGCTGAGACCGATCGGCAGGCGCGCGAGGAATGTGAAGAGGGCGTTTGGTACTTTTTGAAAAACTGTCTCAAGGGCCATCTGCGCCGCGAGGGGCGCCAGCTCACTTACGGTCCGGGCGTGCCATACATTCCCGCCGCGGCTTGGCGCGAATATCTGAAGGGCTACACCCCTGGGCGAAAGCTTTTGGGTGATGTCGAGAACTGGGACGAGCTCGACGCTTCTCAGTCGATTATCGTTGGCAGTGCCGAGACCGTCACCCGCCGTATTCAAAATCTTGTCGCAAAAGCCAAAGTCGGGAACTTATTAATTCAATTCCAGCTCGGCAATATGCCCGATCGGCTGGCTCGCAAAAGCATGAAACTTTTCGCCGACCAAGTCGCGCCGGCGCTGCGTCACGCGTCCCTCAAACAGTTCACAGACGAATATGCCGGCGTCAAATTGGAACCGTTCGCCACGGAGGCAATCCATTGAGCGCCGCTGTGGTTGAGGTTCGGGGTCGTCAAGTTCAGATCTTGGAAAGCGGCAGCGGTGATCCGCTGCTTTATCTTCACGGATTTGCCGATGTGCACTCGGTCAAAGAAGGTTGGCTGCCGTTTCACGAGAAACTCGCCGAGCGCGGTCGATTGATCGCGCCTGCGCACCCGGGCTGCGCGCGAACCAGCGAAAACAAAGACATCGATACCATTGAAGATGTGGTCTTTCATTACTTGGAGCTTCTCGATGCTCTCGAGCTCGCACGCTTTGATTTGGTCGGAACGTGCGTCGGCGGCTGGATTGCCGCCGAGATCGCGGTGCGCCATCCGGAAAGAGTTCGCAGGCTCGTTTTGATCGGCGCAGCCGGTCTCTTCGTCGAAGGCGCTTTGATCGGCGATGCGTTCATGATGGCGCAGCCGGAGTTCGGCTACTGCTATGCATCGCTGCGCGAGATGTTATTCTCGAGCGCCAATCACCCCGATGGTCTGGACATGTTTCCCGACGGGAAAGGTGAACTGGAGGATGAGGTGCGCCGTTACCAGATGTTGCGGTTCAGCTCGCGGATCGGCTTTAAGCCCCCTTACTTTTATAACTACGCATTGCGCAATCGTCTCCATCGCATCTCCTCCCCCACACAGATTATCTGGGGAGAAAACGATAACTTCGTGCCACGCTCGCACGGCGAGACTTATGCACGGCTAATCCCTCAAACCGAATTGAAAATTATTTCAAACGCGGGCCATAGCGTTCACGTCGAAAGCCCCGAACAGACCGCGAAATTGGTATTGGGCTTTCTCAAAAATTAACCCTGTGGTTTATCGTTCTATCGAAAAAAACCCACCGACAGACGGCCTCACAGAACTCGTTAGAAGCCGAGCGCTTCAGCAGTTCAAACCTATTCTGGGCGGCTCAGCTGATCTTGAGAAAGCGCTTGATTCGAGCTCGCTATATCTCACAGCCAGCATGGCGTCGCGCATTGTCGATCGCGCCAGCAGTTTCTCGCCGCCGGTCCGATGATTTCAACGAGGCTCGCTTGGAGCGATTTTACAGTTGGTCGGAAAAGGTAATTTTTTCTGAAGAGACTTT
>JBIOXP010000413.1:0-4067 GCA_044869705.1 Binatia bacterium
CGCCGATTCGCGATTCAAATCTGGTCACCAGAAAAATTGCCCATCTTCGCTGGTTGCTGTGCGCTTCGCCGGACTATCTCGAAACCCACGGCGAGCTTGAAACGCCGCGTGACCTGGCGCGCCATCAGTGTCTGGTGCATATTAACTCGGACCCGAGCGATCGAGTCTGGCGTTTGCGCTTCGGCAACGGCCAAGTTTCCATCAAGGTGCAAGGTCGTTGCGTCGAACCTGATCGCGATCTTTGTCATTCCTGAGACTCGCAAACATAGTATTTGGCAAGAGCGTGCTCATGCTGCGCAAGGCCGCACTGGAATCTTTGGGAATCGGGATTTTACCGTTCTACTGTGTCAAAGAAGACCTCTCATCGATTGGTTTCGCAAACGTCCCATCTTGCACTAGACTCGGCCTCGGCGCTTTTAGATCGAGTCACTGGCCGAGTGGCATCGCCGCGACTCGGATTTTGGGCTACGCTATGCAAAGATGCAATGAGCGGGAGGTCACGATGGCACCAATCATAAATATAGGAGCCAACTGCTGGGAGGTCGCTTCTGCGGCGCAAACTGGCCTACTGATCGATGGCCGCAACTACTACCGGGCTTTTTATCAAGCCGCACGCGCGGCGAAACGCTACATTTTGATTTCCGGTTGGCAGTTCGACAGCGACGTCATGTTACTGCGCGGAGAGGATACGGCAGACGGCGATGAGGTATGCTTGCTCTCCTTCCTGAACGGGCTTTGCGAAAAGAATAAAGACCTGCAGATCTACATTCTTGCCTGGAATTTCAATGCCGTCTATGGAATCGACCGCGAATGGTTTCAGAAATGGTATTTCAACTGGACAACCAATGATCGGCTCACGTTCTGCTTTGATGATTGTCATTGTGTGGGAGCCAGCCACCACCAAAAATTCTCCGTCGTAGACGGCACGATTGCATTCGTAGGCGGATTGGATTTGTGCTCGAGTCGTTGGGATGACCGCGATCATTGTGCTGATAATCCTCAAAGGGTCGATGCGGATCAGAACCCCTATGCGCCGTTCCATGACGTTCAGTCCTACCACGTCGGCGCCGTAGCGGAAAAAGTGGCGGAGCTATTTAAACAACGATGGAAGCTTGCCTACTGTAAAGACCTCGATTTACCCGCGGCCATAGAAAAAGAGCGGATTGATTTTCCCGAGAGCTTCCCCGTCCTGTCCTCCCGCGTGGGGATAAGTCGGACGCAGGCAAAAACCGACGACGGCAGGCAAGGTTCTCACCAGGAAATTCGCCAGCTTTTTGTCTCCGCCATCGAAAGCGCGGAAAACCTGATTTACATCGAGAATCAATACTTCAGCTCGAACGCTCTCTTTCGAGCCCTGTCGAGGCGAATGACGGCTTCGGGTCGGCCCACTATTGAGATCGTAATGATTTTAGCCAAGGATGCGAACGCTTTTTTCGAGAAAATCTCTATCGGTTTGATGCAGGCCAAACTGATTGCGGGTTTGAACGAACTCGCCTCGAAAACCGGCCACAAGATGGGAATTTACTATCCGGCGTGTCTCGATGTGAACGGTCAGGAGGTAGCCACCTATATTCACTCGAAATTTTTCCTGGTCGACGATCGCTTCTTGAGCGTGGGTTCGGCAAACATGAACAATCGGAGCATGGGACTTGACACCGAGGTAAACGTGGCATGGGAAGCCGCGCCCGAGGAACATGACATGATCGAATCCATCCGGCGTATACGAGCCGATCTTTTAGCCGAGCACACGGGCACAAGAGATTTCGCAACCGTTCATGAACTTACCGCCGTCAAAGGACTGGTTGATTATCTGGAGCGCTCAGCAGCAAATGCATCAAGCCGGCTTCGCCGTCACCCCTGTTTGGACGTTGACCCGGCAGACTATGAATCTTTGACATCGATGCTCCCCGATGGATTTCCATTTGATATGGAGCAACCGGAATCCGAAAATCTTATTTACGAAACGATTTCAGACCAATCGGGCGGACTTTTTGCCAAAGGAATCGCTTCACTCAAAAGCGTCTTCAAAACCGCACGGCCGGACTGAAGAACCCGCGAGGTTTTCCACTCGACCGAAGCCTCCGCCCGCCATGTTCTAGAGTTTGTCCGCTGGTTTAGCCGAGAATGCCGCATGGGCAGCTGCTTTCGTGTGACCGATTTGAGCGTGCCACCAGTCTGTGGATCTAAATGAATCAAACTCAGCTTGACCTGCAATAAAACAGAACTGGATCAATTAGCCGGAATTGATAGGCTGTAAAGCACGCGCTAAGCGTCAGTCGGACCGCAGCGATGAAGGATAATGCGAAAGCTCTGTCCATCGAAGGACGCGAAGTCCGGATCACCCATCCGGACAAGCCGTATTTTTCCAAGCAGATCAAGCTCTCGAAGCTCGATCTCGTGCGCTACTATCTGTCGGTCGCTCCCGGCGCTCTCACCGGCATTCGTGATCGTCCATTGGTGCTAAAGCGGTTCGTCGATGGCGCCGAAGGTCAGGCCTTCTATCAGAAACGCGCGCCCGCCAATCTTCCCTCGTGGCTGCGCACCGTTACATTGTCGTTTCCTTCCGGGCGCAAAGCGGAGGAGATTGTCGTCGATGACGCGGCTGGGCTGGCTTGGGTCATCAACCTGGGTTGCATCGAGCTACATCCTCATCCTGTGCGCTCCCGTGACCTCGATCATCCGGACGAGTTGCGCGTCGACCTCGATCCCGGACCGGGCGTCGCAGGGGAGGACGTTCGCCGCGTTGCACTCGAAGTAAAAGCATTTTTGGAAGACATGGGACTGCGCGGCTGGCCCAAGACCAGCGGCTCGCGCGGCATGCACGTGAACGTCCGCATCCAACCGCGCTGGACCTTCACGGATGTGCGCCGGGCCGCTCTCGCTTTATCGCGCGCAATTGAGCGGCGCGTGCCGGGACTCGCCAGTTCTAAATGGTGGAAGGAGGAACGGCACGGCGTCTTCCTGGACTACAACCAAAACGCAAAAGACCGCACGACCTGCTCTGCCTATTCCGTGCGCCCGCTGCCCGACGCGCGGGTCTCCACGCCGCTGCAGTGGGAGGAGGTGCCGGACTGCGATCCCGCCGATTTTACCGTGCTGACGGTTCCGAAGCGGTTCGCCGAGATCGGCGATCCTCACAGGGAAATGAACCCGACTCCAGGCTCGTTGGAAAAGCTATTGGAGTTGGCGGCCAAAGACGAGGCGGCAGGCCTTGGCGATGCGCCCTGGCCGCCGCACTTTAAAAAAATGCAGGGCGAAGCGCCGCGGGTAGCGCCATCGCGCGCCCGCGCAAAACCCAACAAATTAGGCGCCAAGAAACAGCGCGCCAAGGCACCTCTTCTCGTCATCGCAAATTCTCCGGACAAAGAAGCGGCGCTCGCCGGTCTAGAAAGATGGAAAACGAAACACCCCGAAGCGGCCGCGCTTCTCGCCGTCGATGACGTGTTGATCGATTCCATGCGCGGCAGATCGTCGACGTGGACGCGGATTCGAGTAAACCTCAGAAACGTATCGCCAGACTTGCGCCCGGCGCAGGAAACTCCCGACCCCGATGACGATCCAACGCGCGAATGGCGCGACCGGCGCGCGGCGACGCGCGACCGGAACTGATCCTGTCCCAGCTCAAGCCGCAGCTTCGTTACGAGTCGATGACCTTTTTACACGCCGTGCTCTCACCCGTGCGGGAAAGCGTCATCCTGAGCGCCAGACGGCGTGAAGACTCGCTGTTTGTCCTTCGATACGCCAGCGCTGCTCGCTGCCTACTCAGGATAATCGGATAAGCCGATCCCGAGTCCTTCAGTACTCCGCCTGGGCGGATACTCAGGAATCCGCCATCCCGAGTAACGGCCGAAGGCCGTGTAAGAGGGAAGCGCGTGTCGAGGGACACGAAGGGCGATGGGCGTAGTTTTCACACGCTATTCCATTTACCATCAGGTAAGCGAAGAATCTCGACGCGCAAGCAAGTTTCTTCGGCTATCCTAACAATGACAAACCGTGCTTCGCCGGGAAGGCCTGGGGTTTCGACCATTCCAGGAGCCGACATTAGCGTCGTTTGTCATTCTTATCGA
>JBIOXP010000414.1:0-3893 GCA_044869705.1 Binatia bacterium
CCAATTCAATACCGAACAGCTTTCCGGCCGGTTGGAAACCGCGAGAGGACGCCGGAAAAAACGTTTATAGGATCGCCAAAGAAGGTGACATGTTCTTCGTTCGCGCCAGAGCTGCCGGGGCCAAGTCCTCGGGCAACGGGAGCGAGGCTGATCGACCGGTTAAATGGAACATCGAAGAATATCCAATTCTGAGTTGGAAATGGCGGCCACGGGCGCTTCCGCGCGGCGCCAACGAGCAGACCGGTAAGGATGATAGCGCCCTCGGTGTTTATATTGGCTTTTGTCCACCCGACGATGTAGCTCTATGCGAGCGCTCTGTTAAAGGCCAGCTCGGAGTGACGGACCGACTTTCGCTGTCGCGCCTTTATTTTTCAAAAGGAGCCGGATCACTCAAGTATATTTGGAGCGAGCAGTTGCCCAAAGGATTGGAGTTCGAGAGCGGCCAAAAAAAAGTAAAAGTTCTCCAGCATGGCATGCCGGCGAACCCCGATCGATGGGTAGAAGAGCGGGTCGATGTCGCAGCGGATTATCGAAGACGGTTGGGAGCCGAGAAATTACTGAACCCGGTTGGGCTCTCTATTCTTACCGATTCGGATGATACGCAAGGAGATAATCCCTCCAGCGTGGCGGAGGGCGATTACGCGGAATTTAAACTGTGCCGGGAGTAGGAGGATATTGCTCACGGCGTGAGCGGCGGAATCGGGCTTAACGTCTGAAGACCGGTCGGTCCCACTTACTAACGACTCAGCAGCCCTACGGTACGTTAACCCATAGCGGCATGAACAAGAAACGGCTACGAGGTGCCATCATCGGGTATGGTTTTGTCGCAAGCAAAGGACACATTCCCGGTTATTTAGAGCGGAACCGAACTCTTGACGACGTGGAAATCGTCGCGCTCGCCGACGTTTCGGTGAGCCG
This sequence comes from Binatia bacterium, assembly GCA_044869705.1. GTDB lineage: Bacteria > Desulfobacterota > Binatia > UBA9968 > UBA9968 > DP-20. The sequence goes on from JBIOXP010000414.1 coordinate 919, forward strand.
CAGAACTCTGGCCCGCGCCGTGCTCCCGGAAGCTCGAATTTATTGCGCCTATCACGATCTCTTGAAGGAGGAGTCTCAGCATCTGGACTTCGTGGATGTTGCGACTCCGCCGCACGATCATGCCGCTATCGCCCACGCCGCGCTCTCCCGCGGGGTTCACGTTCTTTGTGAGAAGCCTCTGACCTGTACGGCCGAAGAGGCCCGCGCTTTGCTCGATCACGCCAGGCAAGTGCAACGCGTGATTTTTCCCTGTCACAATTACAAGCATGCGCCGATGATCAGGGCGATTGGCGAAATTATTCGCAGCGGTCGAATCGGACGGATACGTGCGGTGACGCTCAATACCTATAGGAACACACATGCAAAAGGTGTGAAGGAATGGAACTCGCACTGGCGCCGGGAGAGCCGTTATAGCGGGGGCGGCATTGCTATGGATCATGGCAGCCATAGTCTGTACTTGACGTTTGATTGGCTGGGCTCCTATCCCACGTCCGTGACGGCTAAGATGAGCAATCTGGCGTCCGGAAGATATGATACCGAAGACGAGTTTTCCGCCGAGTTGGATTTTCCGACCGGTGTCGCACGTATTTATCTGACCTGGACTGCGGGCCTCAGACGAGTCAACTACGTGATCGAAGGCGAGCACGGGGTGATCACGATGGAAGATGATGCCCTCACCATCGAAACGCACAGGAATGGGCATGTGCCGAGCATCACCGAAAAGTGCGAGAAAAAATCGCTTCGCTCGTGCTGGGAGGATGCCAGCCATGCAAGCTGGTTCAATTCACTCTTCGATGAGTTTCGCAAGGCGATCGATGGCGGCGAGTTTGCCGGGAAGGACGCCCGGGAAGCCCTCTTATGCATCGAAGCGATCAACACCGCTTACCGGTCGGCGCGCGAGGGCTCACGCAAACTAACCATTCCTTCGGCCGCGCCGGAGCTGCCCAGGGAAGCCTCATGAATCCTGAGTTGAAGTATACGTTGGCAGTGGCGCTGGTGGTGTTGTTTTTGGTGACAACTTACGGAGTTCGAGTGCTAGTCAAAGGACGCGCTCATTTCGACCGAATCGATCGGCAGGGCGGTAGCCGTTTGCTGAGTAAAGGCGCGATGGAAATCGCGTATTGGATTCTTTCACCACTGGCTCGAAGTCTCGTTTCGCTGCGCGTGAGCCCAAACCAGGTTTCCTGGCTCTCATTTGGATTTGGCGCTTTGGCAGGCGTGTTCCTCGCGCGAGGCCATTTCGGCTTTGGCGCGATCTGCGCCACTGTTTGCGGTTTGCTTGATTCTGTCGACGGCATGGTGGCGCGGCTTTCCGGGGTCGCTTCGGACGCAGGGGAGGTGCTCGATGCCGCCATCGACCGTTACGTCGAGTTCTTTTTTTTAGCGGGTTTGATCATCTACTATCGTGAGCAGCCTCTGTTACAACTATTGGCGCTGATGGCGCTGCTCGGAAGCTTTATGGTCAGTTATTCCACCACGAAGGCCGAAGCGCTCCAGATCGAACCGCCGAACGGATTGATGCGGCGGCCTGAACGCGCGGTGTACCTGACCGCCGGCGCTGCATTGTCCGCGCCGAGCATTGCTTGGTTCGAAAATACGCCAGAGTTTGCTACCCCGTTGGCATACCCCATGGTGCTAGCACTGTCGATGGTAGCGGTGCTCGCTAACTTCTCTGCCATCGAGCGGTTTTGGTGTATCGCTCGAGCGGTTCGGCGCCGCGAGCTCAAACCAGGCGAGGCTTACCCCGGTTCGAACGAAAAAAAACCCCTGCAAACCTCAGAGCCGAAAGTGACGGAGCATTCCGCCGATATCGGGCGCTAAGATCGTGCGGTATGCGAGCTCACGCGCAACCACCCTTGATGGTTTCTTTGCGGAGATCTCAGATCGCCGCAATTTCGGCGACAATCGTCGATTTCAGTTCATTGATATTCCTGGTCGAGATCGGTCGCGTCTGGTATGTCGCGGCGACCGCAATAGGTGCTTTTCTCGGCGCCTTAGTGAATTTTCTTCTCGGCCGGCATTGGAGCTTTGCCGCCAGGCACGACGCGATTCACGGACAAGCCCTTCGTTACGCTGCGGTTTCGGTCGGCAGCCTGGCGCTCAATAGCTTGGGGGTTTATCTGCTGACCGATAAGTTCGGTATCCACTATGCTCTCTCCAAGTTGATCACAGCTATTTCGGTCGGGCTCCTGTTCAACTTCCCACTGCATCGCCGATTTGTCTTTCGGCGGCATACTTACGCTCAATGAAAAACGCAATCCGACAACCTAGAAATCAAAAAGCGACGATCAAAACGGTCGTTCCGGGGCCTTTGAGTACGGCGTTGCGTCAACGTGAAGATGAGCATTTGGCGCCGGGACTGCAGAATTTTGCTCTGCTGGCCGGCATTGCCGTGAAGGAGGCGCGCGGCAGCGCAATTACCGATGTCGACGGCAACACCTTTATCGATATCATCGGCGGCATCGGTGTAAACGCCCTCGGTCACAGCCATCCGGCATACGTCGAAGCGATTCAAGCGCAGGTCGAAAAAAGCAGCGTCGGCAGTTTTACCAGCGAACCGCGCGCCAGCCTTTTTGAAACACTGGCGGAACACCGTCCGGGTCCGGAGCTGCACCGGGCGCAGCTCTACTCGAGCGGAGCCGAAGCGGTGGAGTCGGCGCTTCGACTCGCGAAGGCTTATACCGGTAAATATGAGTTCGTCAGCTTTAGCGGCGGATTTCACGGCAAAACCATGGGGGTTTTATCGCTCATGGGATCTGATTTCAAAAACGGCTTCGGGCCCATGCTGGCGGGCTGTCACATCGCGCCGTACGCCGATTGTTATCGATGTCCTCTCAAGCTCGAGTATCCATCCTGCGGTCTCGCCTGCGTCGAAGCGACCCGGCGCCAGGTGAAGCAAAACAGCACCGGCAAAATTGCCGCTTTTCTGATCGAGCCGATGCAGGGTACGGCCGGCAACGTGATACCACCAAAGG
>JBIOXP010000415.1:0-3009 GCA_044869705.1 Binatia bacterium
TTCTCATCCAAAGAGTGGAAAACGAGAAACCGCGCATTCGGGAGCGGCCCGCACATATCTATGATCGCAGAAACCGAGACGCCGGCCCACTGCGCGAGATAGCTCCAGCCTTGGACGCAGCAGTGCAACGTGGTTTGTGTCTGGCGCGGCATTTCATGCAGATCATCGAGCGAGAGACTTAAATTTTTTTCTACCAAACCACCTACTTCGAGCCGCCAGTCCGTGAAATTACCCGCCGCCAGGCGCTCATAGATTTCGTTGCGCGGCGGTTTGCCATTGATACGCGCATACGCAGAAATGCGCTGATACTCTTGTCGGGAATTCCAATGACGAAAAAGAAGCCGTCGCAAAGGATCAATGCCGATTTCCAGCAAGCGCTTCGCTTGCGACGGCGAGACCAACGAATACATCGTTCCCCAAATATGGAAGACGATCACCGCAGCAATCGCCAATAGCCCGATGATCGTGGCGAGCGCATAAGATGAGGCTTCGTCTCCGAGAACGATTTTCGCCATCTCACGGCCAAAACCATGTGCCAACACCAAGCTGATATGAACGACGATGAAACCACTGAAGACGATCAGCCCAATGAAGTGGAGACTTCGTGCCGCTTGCCGGCCGCCTAACATTCTGGGAAACCAGGGGAACCGGGCACTCAGGGCCGGCGACATCATTATTCCAGTAACAATTTGAAGCGGCGACAGTATGAAAATCATGAAACAGTAGGTGAGTTGTTGAATCGCATTGAACGGGTTTCCCTCAGGAGGCAGTCGAAAATGGAGATAGGCCACGATAGCCTGCCACGCCGCCGGGAAGACGTGCCACGATGTTGGCAGAAGGCGTCGCCACTGAGGTGTCGCGAAGAGCAGAATGACGTAAATCAAACCAGCCAGCAGCCAGCCGTTTGCGGCCCAGAAGTGCCAATGACGTCCCAAGCCAAGGTTGTTTTCTCCAGGCAAAGCAGTCCATCGAGACATCGGCTCGATTTCATCCTCTGACGTCCAGAGCTGATTCTTTGGCAGTCGTTTCTTGGTCAGGCGGAACCATTCACTTTCTGGTAAAGAGTCGTCGCGCCAATAAAACTTCGGATGCGCACCGATGATCTCAATTCCGCTGCGAATAAGTAACGTAATGAAGAAAAAGTTGAAAAAGTGGGTTAATCGGACCCACAACGGAAATCCGAGTTGGAGCGTATCGTCCATAACGCGAATCGTCGGCGTATGATTCTGTATTTATCGCACATGCTGTCTCTGCCGGATGGCGCTTACAAGACGTAGGGCGCTCATGATCAACGGATTTCCCGTATTGTGTCTCTTTTGCGGCGTTGATATCATGGATGTAACGGACGCCAGGTGAACTCACTGGCTCCGTCGAACATCCAACCGTGATTAGCAGCGCGATGACTTCTTGATGTCTTCATTCCTCTCAAAATGGCCGCTGATTCGGCAGATCCGCGAGCGCAGGGACGGCACTGGTCTCGAGGTGATGTCAGACAAGACGCGCGCGATGCACGCGCGCATTGATGGTGCTGAGGTAGCGCGCTCGATTTGTCCTTATTGCGGTGTCGGGTGCGGTCAATTGATTTTCCACAAGGGCGGCAAACTAGTGTCAATCGAAGGCGACCCCGAATCGCCCATTAGCCAGGGGAATCTTTGCCCGAAAGGCGCCGCCTCCTACCAACTGCTGACGCATTCGCGGCGCCAAACGAAAGTAAAATACCGCGCGCCGCGGTCGAAAGACTGGATGGAGATTCCACTCCAGCGGGCGATGGACATGGTCGCCGAGCGTGTTTGGGAATCGCGCAAGCGCACGTTCGTCAGGCAAGAAAACGGATCGGCGATCAATCACACCACTGCGATTTGTCACCTGGGCGGTGCCACTCTCGACAACGAAGAAAATTATCTCATCAAAAAGCTTTTCACCGGAGGCCTGGGCATGGTCTGTGTGTCCAACCAGGCCCGCATATGACATAGCAGCACGGTGCCCGGTCTGGGCACCTCCTTCGGCCGGGGCGGAGCTACGACCGCGCAACAAGATCTCGCCAACGCAGATTGCATCCTGATCGAGGGTTCCTCGATGGCCGAAGCGCACCCCGTGGGCTTTCGCTGGGTAATGAAAGCAAAGGAGCGCGGCGCGACGATCATTCACGTCGATCCACGTTTCTCGCGTACCAGCGCGCTGGCCGACATCTGGGTACCGATCCGCGCCGGCGGCGATATTGCGTTCCTTGGAGGACTCGTTAGGCACATTATCGAGAATGAGCTGTTCTTTCGTGAGTATGTGGTCAATTACACGAACGCCTCATGCATTTTGCGCGACGACTACCAGGATCCGGAAGACAAAACGGATGGTTTTTTCTCCGGTTGGAATGAAGGAGAACGCAATTACTCGATGCAAAGCTGGCTCTATAAAGGCGAAGGCCTCAGCTTTCCCGAGCGGGATTTCACATTGCAAGATCCACAATGCGTCTTCCAAAAACTAAAGCGCCACTTCGCGCGCTACACGCCGGAGATGGTGGAGAAAGTCTGCGGTATTCCACCGGCGCTGTTTCACAAAGTCGCCGACGCACTTGTTAGGGCATCGGGGCCGGACAAAACGGCGGCGATTTGTTACGCCGTCGGCTGGACGCAACATTCCAAAGGCGTGCAGATCATCCGCACTGCCTCGATCCTGCAACTGTTATTAGGCAATATCGGACGCCCTGGCGGCGGCATCCTGGCTTTGCGCGGTCACGCTTCGATCCAGGGCTCGACCGATATCCCGACGCTTTATGACATTTTGCCAGGTTACCTGCCCATGCCGCGCGGTGGAGCTGAGGAGACACTGCAAAAATACCTCGACACAAACACGACCAAGACTGGGCTCTGGTCGAATACGCCCGGGTATTTCGTGAGCTTGTTAAAGGCCTATTACGGCAAAAGCGCGACCGCTGAAAACGATTTCGGTTACAACTGGCTGCCGAAAATCACCGCCGACCATTCGTTCTTCGAATACCTCTACGAAATGGCG
>JBIOXP010000416.1:0-5946 GCA_044869705.1 Binatia bacterium
AGTTGCGCAACGATGAGAATATCGCGGTAGTTCTGACTACCGGGGCAGGCGACGTGGCCTATTGCGCCGGGCGCGATCTGTCGGAATTCCCGACCGAGGGCGGCAAGAACCGCGGCAAAGATCGCCGCGCCGAACCGCGCGCCTACCATGTCGCTGAGGTGATCCGAACTTTCCCGAAGGTGACCATCGCGGTCGTGAACGGTTTTTGCCTCGGCGCCGGCATCACTTTGCTGTTGCCGCACGATTTGGCGATCGCGTCGGATCGAGCGCAGTTCGGTTTACCGGAAATCATGCGCGGCTTTTTGCCTTATCCGATTATCGCGACCATGTTCAAGACTTTGATCCCGACCAAATTTGCGTTCGAGATGATCCTTACCGGAAAAAATTGGGATGCGCAGCGCTCGATGGCGGCGGGATTGATTAACCGAGTGGTGCCTCATGAAAAATTACAGGACGAAGCATGGAAGTGGGCGGGTGAAATCGGCGCTTTCGACAAAGTCACATTGAAATACTGCAAAATGGCGGCTCATGCGTCGATGGAAGCGGCAAGCGTGCCGCTGGCGGCGGAGATCGCCTGGCTCATGCAGGAAGAGCACGCGCTCGTCAATCCGCGGGCGTACGCCGGGACGAAGCCGTTTCATAAATAAGGGAAGAGCGCACCGACAACAGGCGGGATAAATATGAGCACACTGCGAATCAAGAGTTCAGCGTTCGCTGCAGCGGCCTTGTCAGTATGGGTAGCCGGAGCGTTGGTCACAGAGGCGTCGGCTAGGACGATGGTGCGGGTTGCTTACAGCTCGATTTCCGGCGCGGGCGTTGTGACGTGGCTCGCGGTTGATAAAGGTTTGTTCGCGAAAAACGATCTCGACGTCGAATTGATCTATGTCGCCGGCTCACAGGCCATGCAGTCGCTGCTTAGCGGCACGACGCCGATTGGTATTCAGGGAATTGAGCCGGTTTTTCGCGTCAACGCCCACGGCGGCGACACGGTCATGCTCCTGAGCATCGTGAACAAGCCGCCGTTTTCCATCATGGTGCGGCCAGAAATCAAAGAGTACCGCGAGCTCAAGGGCAAGGCGATGGGAATTACACGCTATGGTTCGTCGACCGATATGCTGCTGCGTCTGTCCTTGGAAAAATGGGGATTCAAACCCGAGATCGACGTGCCGATTTTGCAGATGGGCGGAGTTCCGCCGATACTCGCCGGCATGGAGTCGCGCAAAATCGTCGGCGGCCCGCTATCACTGCCGACCTTGGCTCGAGCACGAAAAGAAGGTTATCGCGAACTGGCCGACGTGGCGGACCTCGTTCCCGAGTATCAGGTCGCCGGAGTCGTGACGCGGCGCGCCTTCATCAAGCAGAATCCCGACGTGGTGCGCGGGTTTGTAAAGGCGATGGCGGAGGCGATGGTGCTATTCGGCAAAGATCCGGAAGCGGTAAGACAGGTTATGAAAACGCGCTTTAAGATCGACGATCAACAGCTGATCGAGGAAACCCAGAAAGACTATCAGCGCTATATGCCCAAAATTCCCTATCCCAGTCGAGCCGGCATCGCGGTGATCAAATCATTTCTCGATAAGAACGAGCCCGCGGTGCGGCCGCTGTCGATCGACGATCAGATCGACAATCAGTTCGTGCGCGAGCTGGAGCAAAGCGGTTTCATCAATCATCTCTATCGATCAAAGTGAGGGAAGGTCGATTCGATGAGGGTCTTCTTCGGCTTTTGGCTTGCGTTTCTTCGCTGCCGTCGTTCCGCGATGCGCAAGAGCGCCGCAAAATTCGCATTTCCAGCGCAACCTTGAGTTACCCGGCCTTGCCCGGCGTCGCCGCTCGCGAATGGAAGTGCGGTAGGAGAGAGAGACGGATTGGAGTGGTGGAGTGATGGAGCGGAGGTTTCGGATGAATGCAGCACTCCAACACTCCATTACTCCAATTCTGATTTTTGTTTAGTTCCCCACGGGTGCAAACAGTTCCCCCAGAGCCGGCCGGTTGGGGATGTAACCCTGCTCATGGGCGTACTGGACGAATTTTTCCAGGACGACTTGATTCTCCGGCGTCAGGCCGTGGCCCCATGGATTTTCGCCAAAGGTTTCTTCCTCTTCCTCTAAAATCAGCACGGCGCTCGGAAACGCCGAGCGCTTGGCGTAGGCATAGGATTTCCGACAAAGCGCCTCGGCTTCAGTGAACGCCTCGAGCAGACTCGAAACCAGCCAAGGATGTTCTTCAAAGAGTGACTCGCGCATCACTAAGGCGTGAGTGATCGGAAAAATTTGGGTCTTGCGATAATAGTCGTTGACGGTTTTTCTGGCGTGCTTAAAGACCCGGCGAATACGCGGATCTTTGGCGCGGAATGAAGGCACGATGTTAGGCGGAATCAGCGCGTCAATTTCGCCGCGCAGCAGCAACGCTTCGGTCGACTCATTAACGACAGTGATTTCGATGTTGGCGGGCGGTCGATAGCCGGCTCGCTCGGGTTGGGAAGTGAACCACTCGCATTCTTCGGGGCGTACGCCGTAGTGTTCCTGAAGAATACCTCTTGCCCAGAGCCCGACCGTTAGCCGGTACTCGTCCATGCCGATTTTTTTCCCCTTGAGGTCGCTCGGCTGCTCAATTCCTGAAGCGGCCGAGCAGAATATGTATGGATGGATTTGCATGCGCAGCGGAAAAATCGGCAGAGCTACGACCGGCTCCTTTCGGCATCGCGCCATCATGTACCAGGACAGCGACATTTCGGCGATATCGAACTCTTCATAAACGGGTCGCATACAGGCTTCGCCGGTTTCAGCTCGGCGCGGCTGAAGGTCAACTCCGTTGGCTTTGACTTCGCCGTTCAACAAGGGGCGAGTGCGGTGATAGTCCGCGAGCATCAAAGTCAGTTCTAAGTCATTCGCCATATTTTCTCCTCAGGGTCAGTGCGAAATACTTTTTGCCGGGCTGATGGAGTAATGGAGTGCTGGAGCGATGCGTAGGATCCCCGCACCTCCAATACTGCACCCATCCAGTACTCCAATTTGATCATTTGTTTTGTCGCACGGCTTTCGTCAAAAACTGCAGCGTATAGAATTTTTCCGTGCCGCCGAGCTTTCTCGCCTCGGCTTCGATGCGCGTTGCGCCGATCAACGCTTCGATGTCGCTCTTTTGAAGCGATACGGAGTAAACCTCGGCAAACTGGTTGATCACCTGACGTACCGTCGCGGGATCGCCAAACTGGTTCTTTTTGATGACGCCATCGGCGACTTTTTCGCGGTTGCGCTTGAGAAATTCGAGCCCGCGCTGAATCGCGCGCAGCACACCGACGATCTCCTCCGGATCATTCTCGATCTTCTGCTTACTGGTGACAATAACGACAAACGGGAACCCGGGGATTGCGCTGCCAATATCAAAAAGAGTCGGGAAGCCTTTCTTTTCCAGTTCTAACCGTTCCAAAAACGAAAAAGGCGACGCCTGAATCTTGCCGGATTCCAACGCTTGGGCACGCGATGGACTATTTCCGACGCCATAAAGAATCTGGTAGTCGCGGTCGCGCACTAAACCTTTCTTGGCTAAGCCTTCGACCGCGGCGAACTCGGCGATCCCACCAGGACCCGTGACCCCAACGACTTTGCCCTTGAGATCGGCGACCGTGCGTATGTTTTTCGCTCCTAGAAGGGTGTAATCCATGTACGGTTGAAGACCGCTAATGATTTGCATCGGCGCATTTTGCGCGATGGCGCGTACGGCGGCGACCCCGGCGACTAACGTATAATCGACGCCGCCACCAACCAAAGCGGCCATGGCTGTCGGGCCACCGCGGATGAGCACCGTCTTGACATCCAAACCTTCAGCGCCGAAGAAACCGAAGTCTTGGGCGACCATCAGCGGCAGCGTGCCGCTTAAGGTTGGCGTGTTCGAGGCAAAATTGATCGAGCGCATGGCCGCGAGGGGCGCTCTCGCGAAACCTGCGAACAGCCCGACCAAGATTAAACTGGCGAGCACAAATTTGCAGTGGTGGAGTGCTGGAGTGTTGCGTGAAATGCCGCCGCGGCGGCTCATCGTGCCTGGGCTGCGATTTGCCACACTCCAATATTCCATCACTCCATAACTCCAATCTTCTCTTACAGATCCAGTGTGCTGCGCGCGAAGAGATCCTCGATCTTCGGTTTGGTTTTGATCAGTCCCTGCTCGTGGGAAAAATCGATCAAGGTCTCGAGCATCCTGCGATTGCCTTTAATGCCGTAGGTGTAAGGATCGCTGCCGAAAATCTTCTGCGTCATGCCCAGGTACTCTCTACCGAAGAACAGGCCTGACGGGATGCTGTCCGCCAGTTTAGCGTTAAAAAGATTTTTGGCTTTCACGAACCCGCTATAAAGATTGAACGCGACCCAGGGATATTTCTCGTAAATGTCGCGGCGGATCGTGTAGGCGTGGTTTACCGGCAGAAATTTCCATTTCTGAAAGAATCTTTTTCCTTCCGCGATACGATCGCTGAAGAGCGGTTTCACTTTGCTCCAATCGCCGTCCGAGCCGGAGATTCGATGCGAGCGGCCGATGAAATTCGGCATATTCTTCCACGGACTGTTGATCGCGGCGGCGTCCAATTCGTGGTGCACCAACATTGACGCCATGCTCTTGTCCGCAGGAATGCGTTGAAACGAGATGCCTTGAGGAGGAGTGAAGCCAGTCTGCCCGCCGTGGCTCAACTCTTCCGTCCGTTCCATATACCAGTGAACTTTATACTGGGACACGCCGAAATCGTGTTCCAGGATGCCGCGCTGCCAGAGCGCGGCGGTTTGCTGATACTCGCCGACACCGATGCGTTTACCGAGCAAGTCCTCCGGCTTCTGGATGTCGGAGTCGACGTGATACGAGAGCTCCGTGTGAAACAGCCGACGGCTGGGGAACACCGGCAGCGCGATCATGTCAAAGCCGCGCTCACGGGCAATCAAATAGGACGACATCGACATCTCGCCGACTTCGAACTCTTGAAATTTGAGCTGGCGCCAGAACGTCTCCGAAGGATGCGAGTACGTCGGCACTAACTCGATACCCTCGGCTTCGACGATGCCTTTCATGAGCGGCTCGACGCGCTCATTGAAGGCGGAGATGAAGCTCAGTCTTAGTTTCGGCATACGTTACGGCTCCACGTGCGGAAAAGATCCGTCGCGTCATTAGCTTGACGCTCATCGAGCACTGCGCGACAAATCGCTTTAGCTGTTTTTCGAGCAAAGCGAGAAATCTTTCCCCGTTCTGATGCTTTGGATTGCCATTACGAATCCAGTGTTTCGTTTGCGAACAACTCTTCGATCTTCATCTTGCGCGGTGTCAGGCCTTGCTCGTGCGAGAAACTGGCGATGGTATCGATCATCGATCGATTGGCTTTGATGCCGTAAGGAAACGGATCGTCGCCCAAGATCGAGCGAGTCATGGCGAGATATTCCGGAGCAAAAATGAGCGCGGCCGGGGTTCGCTCCAAGAGCGTCTCGGCCGCTTGCTCTTTGGCTGCGACAAACGCCGCGTAAAGTCTCGTAACGATTTCCGGTTGCTCGCGATAGACATCGCCGCGAACGATGTAAGTATGGTTTACCGGAACAAACCCGTGCTTGGCGACGAACCGTTTGGCTTCGCCGATTTCGTCGGGAAAAAGCGGTTTGATTTTCGACCAGTCACCTTCGCCGCCGCGAATGTGAGTCGAACGATCAATAATGTTGACCGAGCGCGAGAGGTGGCTCGCGATCGGCGCAACATCGATTTCACCATTCACGAGCATCGTTGCCAGGCTTTTGTCCGGCGGTATGCGATGGAACGAAACACCGGGGGGCGGCATAAAACCGGTGACGCCGCCGTGGCTCAGTTCTTCCGTACGTTCCATGTACCAGTGAACCGTGTATTGGGACCCGCCGAAATCGTGTTCGAGCACGCCGCGAGTCCAAAGCGCGGGCGTTTGTTGATATTCGCCCACCCCGATGC
>JBIOXP010000417.1:0-4041 GCA_044869705.1 Binatia bacterium
GTCCACCGTCGCCTGATAATAAAAAGGCACTCCGAGCAGCAGCCCGTCGGCACCGGCCTGCTGGGCAAATTTGGCCTGGCGAATCGCCTCACGCGGATTGAGATTGGTACAGCCGACAAAGAGCGGCACCCGTTTTTTCACTGCCGCCACGGTTGCTTCGATGAGTTTTTTATGTTCGTCCCAAAGTAATGTGTGAAATTCGCCGAAACTGCCGGTCGTGGTAAGCACATTGACGCCGCCGTCTCGGATCAGTTTATCCACCGCGCGAGTCAACTCATCGATATCGACCGTATCGGTGGCATCGATCCGGTCGCCGTCCTTTTTGGTGAACGCCGGCATCATCGCCATGATGCCTTTGAGATCCTTCGAAGTAATCATTCGAGCCTCCTCGCTGGGATTTGGCCGGATTCTCCAATACGCGAAAGTGGGAGTCAAGCCGAAGGTCGCAGGCCGCAGGCCTCTAGTTCAGCAGATCCTTGAAACGCATGGAGAAAAAAAAAGCACCGGGAGCTTCGCCCGCAATGCGTTTGGGGTTGGCGGCGTAGCCGATGGTGAAATCCACATGGCTTATCAGCGTAAAACGGAGTCCGCCGCCGATGCCATAGCGCGTGCCGAGTGTCGAACCGGCGGGGCCGATATGCGCGACGTCGAACATGAGCATTGGTCCGACAGATAGAAAATTCATTTCATAGAGAATGCTGTTCAAAGCGCGCTTGACGTAGCTCATTTCGGATTCGGCCTGTTTTGAAGCGGCGTTTTGATCGATGAGCGCATATTCTTTTTCCATATCCGCATGGATCTGCTGCAGGCTCTCGGCCGCCGCGGCTATTTGGACATCGTGGTGTTGGCTATTCAAATCTTCGATACATGCGCTACGAACTTTGTTCAGGCGGTCCTCAGTTTCGTTCACGCTAAGCAAGGTCGAAACGTCACCGTATTGTGCGGCGCCTTTGGACTCGGCCGCGGCGTTGGCGCGTCGCTTTGCCGTACCGAGGGCGCTCAGACAGGGCTTGAACTGCTGCGCGAACGGCTCGGGGGTCGAAGCCTGCGCGGCGTTCACCACTTCCTGAAGCTTGTCGAGAGAGCTCTGAAGCTCACCCAGTCGGCCTGTGACGCGCTGGAAGTGCGGGTCGTTGGCGGCATAATCCGGTTGTAAAAGGCTCGTTGCAGTTTGCAGTTGCCCGTTGAGCGCTTCTGTGAATTCATGATCGTGCGACAGTTCAGGTGGAACGAGCGGCCGGCGCCAAATTGGCACGCCGGCAGTCAGGTTGTAGCCGATGAATCGTGTGCCGCCCCGGCCGTTCTCGGTCCGAGAAAATTGATCGGCGGGAATGCTACGGATCACCGGATTGCTACGGATGTTCCAATTGTCACCCGGCATGAACGGCTCCTCGCGGTTGCCTCCATAAAAGCGCGCAGCAGCGGGGATGGAACCGGGCACTTGGATGATGCCCGCCGTCAGCCTTGATTCAATATCGAGCGCGCGGTGGTCGCCGACAGAGACGGAGACATCGTGCGCGAGATCGGCGATGTGCTTGACCCAGCCGATTTCCGTATCCGGCCGCGTTGCACCCAGCTCGACTCCGTAGGAGAAGCTAAAGGCATGGCGATTCAATCGCGCTGTTGTCCCGAGATAGAATTTGAGCGCGCCGTAGCCGGAACCCTTCACTGTGTTACTCGCGAGATCGGAATCGGCAAAGTGACTGCGCAGGGTTCCTCCTTCCAACTGGCCGCCGAAGCGCAACGGCAACTGTACCGTTCCGAGCGGCCGTGTCATGGCGGTCGACTGTGCCACGAATCGATTCTGGCGCAAGCTCGACTGATCGGTAGGATTGGATCGATTGCGATAATTGAGCTGCCATTCGGCCCATTCGATCCACTGAGCCGTGCGCTGGATCGAGCCGCCCAGGGCGGCGCTGACGTCGTGCATTCTCGCCGAGCCGCGTCCGTCAATGAGTATCGAAGCAAAAGGAAAGTAAGCCGAGACCGGAGCGCGACTCAGATATTCCAAGCGCGCGCCGCCTGACAGTTGCTCGGCGCGGTCGTAGGCAATCGAAGGAGAAAAGCGCCAGCGATTTGCTGCGTCGATTCCTGCGCTTTGTTCCGGCGCGAATTTCTCGAGGCGATAAGATTCGAAGGTGCGAGTCACGACTGGAGCGATCTGGGTCGTGAAAAGGGTATAGACAAGATCGAGTCCACCGCTGGAGCAGTTTTCGACGGACGTGATCACCAGCGAAACGCGCACCGGCGCTTCGATCGCGTCCGGAAGAAAATTAATTCTTTCGAGCTCATCTGCTCGTTCCCGTACCTCACGGTTTCGATACGGCTGTCCGGCTAAATTCGCAACTTTCGATTCGAGATTTTTAATCGCCGTACGGAACCAATTCAAGTATTGGAAGGGGCTTTCAACGCGAACGGAGCGGATCGTGTATGCGGATTTTTCGAGGTCGACTGCGGCAGGGCAAATGCCGATCGCAACGACGTCCGCGGCCTGGCTTTTCGAGGAGAGGACGATTTCTAAAATGAGGAGCAGAACATAAACCATTGACCGAGAGCGGCTATTTTTTTCTCAGAGTCGCCTGCACCGTATCGCTCGCTTCGTCATGATCGATCTCGCCGGCCGCCGCCGCTTTGGCGTCCTCTGCGGCCGGCCCGAGGGCGTGGGCTGCCTGGCCCGGAGTCAGGCCTTTCTGCGCAGTATCTTCGGCTCTCTTGTTTAGCTCGGTGTCGAGTTCGACGGTCATATCGACGAGTGCGTCGCCATAGGCATCGGATCTTTTTCCGCGCTCGAAGAGCGCGAAGTTTATATTCCACAGAATTTCGTCACCCTGACTGTTTTTCTCCAGTCCAAAAATGACCCGCCGTAGACCGTTTTTCGAGTTCAGCTCAAATTTAACTTTTATTCCGACGATGGTTCGCTTCGGTTCAGTCGCGGGTGCGAACAGATCGCGGGCGGCCCTGGTTTTTGCTCTGCGTCTCATCTTTCCTCCTGATTTTAAACGGCGGCTCGCAATCCGGTGTGGTTTGCCTACCCTCTTAGGAACTGATTTCGAGCGGGAGGGCAAGTTTTGCTGGTCCCAACCATGAAGCTGGAACCAGCCGGCGCGGCTTAGCGTATCTCGAGAATAATCTCTCCCCGCCGTGAAAAAATCTACGTCATAGCCGCTACGAATGGCAGTTAAGACATTTCCTGCGCCGCAGTTATAGGCGGCGACGGCGGCGCGCAACAGAGCGATGCCGCCGAGGGTCGTCTTACGACGAAGCAAAGAACGGGTATCACACAGAACTGTAACGCCGTAATAAATGTTACTTTCCGGGTCCTGCCACTTGCCGGTTCGGGCAAAGTCGTGAGCGTCGAAGTCGATCTGCATCAAGCCGCGCCCGAAACCGCAGTTGTCCGGCGGCAGCGGCCCTGTGCGAAACTGGGTTGGCGCTCGGCGCGCGACGCGATCACCGGTACCCGCGGGACCCAGCGGATTCAAAGCCAGGCCCCAGTGTGACTCACGGGACCCGATACCGGCGATGAGCGCAGGCGGGATATCGTACTTTGACGCGGCCTGCTCGATGGCGGTTTGGTATTTTTTTATTTCTTCGAGCTGCCGCGTTAACGCCGCATCGGTTTTGGAATAGGTCGTGACAAAATCGTGACCGACCTGCGCGAGCGGTTCCGCTGTCAATGCCGTCCACGTGCCGGGGCCGACAACACCATCGTCTTGCAATCCGTGTTGACGCTGGAAGCGTCGCACGGCCGCTTCGGTCTCGCGACCGAACCGGCCATCCGCAACTAATGAGAACCCTTCCTGATTGAGCGCTGTTTGCAGTCGTCTCACCTCCGAGCTCAATTCCGGCGACGTATGCTCGAACCCATCATGTAGCCGCAAAAGCGGTGCGCTTGGCATTGCGTTCCTCCCGTTCTCGCTCGATGAGGAGTAGCGGCAAGCTGTGCGTGCGTGTCGCTAAATTAGCATGCTCATTTCAATTTCGTCCATTAGAAAGTTTCTGTGATTTCAAATTCGAAATCGGTAAGAGTCCCGGCTTTGC
>JBIOXP010000418.1:0-4623 GCA_044869705.1 Binatia bacterium
CACCAGTTTCACAGGCAGACCACGCACCGCCGCATTCAGCGTCGTGCCTGCGAAGATCACATACTGAATATCTCCCGTGACCAGGGCGGTTACCGCGATTGTCGGCGGAATGTTGATTAGCTCGACATCGAAACCCGCCTGCGCGAACAAGCCTTTTTCCTTAGCAACGATGATCGGAAAAGGAATCAGCCCGCCCGCCGAGTAGCCGATGCGTACTCGCTCAAGCTCCTTGCTTGCGGCCTCGCCAAAATCTCGGAGCGAGCACGCTGCGAATAGAGTCAGAATCCAAATAAAACTTATGCGCCGTGTCTTAGATTGCATTTCGCTTGTTCGCTGATCTTCTTCACGGCCAGCGATTTCTATGCCGCGGGCGCTTGGCCCAGTAATCTTCGAATGCCTTGG
Organism: Binatia bacterium; assembly: GCA_044869705.1. Taxonomy (GTDB): domain Bacteria; phylum Desulfobacterota; class Binatia; order UBA9968; family UBA9968; genus DP-20. The sequence continues at coordinate 403 of JBIOXP010000418.1, forward strand.
CGCCCGCGCGCGCGTAAACGCGATGGTGTGTCGCTTGGTCAGCTTCGTGCGGCAGTAGTCGCTCGGAGTATTGCAGATGTGTGACTCTGCCTTGCACGTGCGCATTTTCGGCTGCGAGCAACTCATTTAAGAACTCGCCCAGCTCTAGATGATTCGCCATATTGCTGCGAAAAATCAGACGGCCGTCTTTGTCAATGACGAAAAGCGCGTTGGGCCAGACGCCGTACGCGCGATGAATCCTGCCGTCGAGGTGATCGACAACAATCGGAAATTTGACATTTTCAAGGCGCTGAAGCTCACGCGCGTAGGCAAGCTTCTGCTCGAATGACTGATGCGCCGAATAGTTCTCCGCCGGATGGGACTCGCGCGTGTAAAGAAGCAGAAACGAGATGCCTTTGCTCTCAAATTCCGCATCAAGCCGATTGAACTCCGGCACTTCGAACGCGCACATCGGACTGGTAACTGCGCCGGTCATCATCACCACATGCCGCTTGCCACGAAAATCGCCGAGCCGCACGATCGTCCCGTTTGAGTCCTCGGCGTCGAATTCCGGTGCAGGAAGCCCAACCTTTGCCGCCATGGTCTCCCCAGGATGGTTTGGCGCGGGAGCCGCCGCGGAAAAGTCGTCCAAGTTGTAAGCGCGCTCTTCGTCAGTCATGTCGTAGCCGTATACGTTAGCGAACCCACTCGCGATTCGCACACAGGGTTGGAAGCGTCATCCTGAGACGCCGCCGAAGGATCTCGTACTCCGTCGCCTCAACTCGAGAGGCTTCGCTGCCGCTCAGCATGACACAAACGGATTTTCTTGATCCAAATGCATGGCAAGGGAATGTTCTCGAGCTCAGAATCGGCTTCGAAAAGACTTACCGCGCCTCTTCTCGATAAACGCCGATCGCTTCCTGCAGTGGCCGATCTGTCGTGGAGAAGAGCACGGCCGGAATCTTCGATGACGAATTCTCATGCCGGTGCCAGCTCCAGTTCGGCACCACGAAAAAATCTCCCGTCTCCCACTCGAGTTTTTCTCCGGCAACTTCGCTGATGCCGTTGCCCTCGACAACATAGTAAAGCTGGTTGGATGTGTGCCGATGTTCCTTCGTTTGTTTGCCACCATCGAGCATTTGGATCCAGCAGGAGAAAGTCGGAAAGGTCGAACCTCCGCTAACTGGATTTCGATATTCGAGACACTTGCCGTCGTAGTCGTCTTGGCTCTCGGGAAGCATTGCTGCCAAGGCGCTGCGCGTCTCGCCCCATTTGTATACCAGCGAATTTAGCCTTTGGCCGGGCGGGGCAAGCAACCCCGGATTGCGCACAGCGGTATCCACCGGACTGTTATAAAGCCGTGCATCCTCCGCCGGATGCGGCTCCTGGAACATCGTACGCAGCATGCGCATCAAGCCCGAATCGAGGCAATCGATCCAGATCGCGTCCTGCTCGGTTTCATTGATGTGATTGTGCCAGCCCCAGCTCGGTTGAATCACCAAATCACCGCGCTCCATCACGCATTTCTCGCCGTTGGTGATCGTGTAAACAGCCGCGCCGCCTTCGATGACGAAGCGCATCGCCGCATTGGTATGACGATGCGAGTAAACCGCTTCTCCGGCTTTCACCAGTTGCACCGCCATGTTCAACGTATGGCTCGTGCTGTCGTTCGCATTAGGATGAACCAGGCTGATGGCTCGGCGCGCGCCTTTGTAGTTGGTCGTGATCAACTGGCCGGCCGCTTCCAGGCCGGCGCGGATATTCGACCACTTCCAGAGCATCGGTTTGCCGAACGGCGCCGGCTCCCGCCGTATCGTTTCCTCGCGCGCCCAGAGCCCGCGCATGGAATGCCTGGATAGTTCGGCGTCGAGCGACTTGAGGTCGGTGATCTGATTTGTGCTCACAAGGATGGTCCCCTCGCCAAAATTGGGTTCACTAGCGATTCCTACGGCATTGACTTGAATTGCTACTGTTGATCGTCCAGATGGAAATACTTGACCGCGTTGCCGACGGTCATTTTCCAGATTTCATCCTCGCTGGAGCCGGCGAAATTCTCCGCGATGACTTTGCGTGAATTAGGCCAGTCGGATTCGAGATGCGGAAAATCACTCGCCCACATCACCTTATCGATGTCCATTTCCTGACGCGCGATGCGAACGCCGACGGGATTGCGATTGAAACCCCAATAGCAATGCTCGCGGGCGTATTCACTCGGCATCCGTTTCAGACGCGGCAAACCCAGGACCCGTTCGGCCCAGTACTGCTGGCGGCCATACTCGTTGTCCATTTGGTCCATCCAGTTGGGCACCCAACCGATTTGCACCTCCGCAACGTAGATTTTCAATTTAGGAAAGCGCTCGAACGCGCCGCCCCAGATCATCTGCACAACTTGCTTGCTGCCGCGAAACCCGTATTTGTTAAACCGTTCGATCACATCCGGCACATGATGCTCCGGATCGGGCTGGAGCGGATATTTGAAAGATGGCGCCGCCGCGGCTGCAGCCTGACCTCGTCCCCGCCGTGGAAAACCGAACTCCACATGTATGGTCAGCGCTATTTGCAGATCCACCGCGGCGGCCCAGAAACGGTCATCGGCGGGAGTCGGATAGCGATAGCCAGCGGGAAAATTATCGATCGCCACCGCCTTCAGACCGATTGTTTTGCAGTGCTGGAGCTCGCCGAGCGCGTCCTCAATATTGGTGATCGGAATCACGCCGACCCCAATCAGCCGTTCGGGAGAATAGGAGCAATATTCCTCGGCAAGCCAGTCGTTGTAGGCGCGCACGACGGCTTTATAAGCGTCGTCGTTCCGAATCCCGCGCCAGAAACCCGGGCCGACATTACCGGGAAACAATACTTCGGCATCGACCCCGTCCTTGTCCTGTTCGCGCAGGCGTTGTTCAGGCGCGCCGGTCCCCGGCGATTTCTCATAGTGCTCGCCCGGAAGCGGATCGAAAGGACGCCGCTCTTCATAAGGAACCCCGCAGGAAATATTCGAGATCAGCCGTTCCAGCGGCTGGCCTTCCTGCAGCACCGCCAGTGTTCCATCTTCGAGAGTAATCACTTTCGGCGCGCGGTCGCGAAATTTTTGCGGCACGCGTACCGCATACCGATCCGGACGGATCTCCAGATGCGAGTCTGCGGAGATACATTTGTACTTCATATGACCTCGATTGCTCGACCAGGGCCCGATTTATACCCGGAGAAAAATGTTGTCAACGCTGCGCTCGAATGCGCAAATCCATATTTGTCATTTCGAGCGGAGCTTCACCGTCCATTTGACGCACAACAAATTCCGATGTTATGAACGCAGCTGCGCGGGTATCGGGAACCGATTATGAAAAGATTTCATATTTGCACCATCGTAATCGCCGCCACTCTCATTTCGGCTATTTCTCCATCGGCTGATTTGTTCGGTGCCGCATCCGGCAAAGGAACAGCGCTGCGGCTCGCGTACAGCGCAATCACCGTCAATCAGGCAATCCCGTGGATCGCGCACGACGCCGGCCATTTCAAAAAGCACGGCCTCGATGTCGAGCTGGTTCACGCCAGTAGCACTCTGGCGCTTCAGGCGCTGCTGGCGGGCGAAGTTTCTATAGCTCAGTCGGTGACAGATGCTTGCGTCAGCTCAAATTTGAACGGCGCGGATACCCTGTTCATGGGAGCGATCCTCGATAAGCCGCTTTACAGTTTCATCGTCAATCCCAAAATCAAATCGCGGCAAGAGCTGAAAGGCAAACGGGTCGGCGTCACGCGCATCGGCTCGACGCCTGACGCGCTCGCGCGGGCGATGCTCAAGATGTGGAACCTCGATCCGGCGACCGACGTGACCATTGTGCAATTGAACGAAATGGGACTCTTGGTTCAAGGCTTGGTCAACGGCGTGATCGATGCCGCGCCGATCTCGATCCCGAGCAATATTCGCGCGAAAAATCTTGGCTACACCGAGCTCTTCGATATGACGAAAATCGGCAAAACCTACATCACGGGTACGGTGGTCACGCGGAAGCGCTTTATCGAGGGCCAGCACGATACGGCGAAGCGCTTCATGCGCGGCTTTCTCGAAGGCATGAAGACTTATCTGGAAGACGAAGATTTCAGCATCAAAGTAATTCAAAAATGGACCCGCACGAAAAATCGCGACGAGGTGAAGGAAGCTTACGCGCTTCAGGCGAAAAACATGCTGCGCATCCCGCGCACCTCCATCGATGGCGTAAGAACCATTCTCGAAGGCATGGAGAA
>JBIOXP010000419.1:0-11896 GCA_044869705.1 Binatia bacterium
CGAAGTTGCGCAGGAGAGTGGCGAAAGACTTGAGTTTGCCGGGTTTGCCGCGCGCAAAAGTGATGGCGACGATCGTGAAGTTACTCGAGACCACCTGCATTCGGATCGGCAATGATGAGTACGTAAAACAAAATCAATCCTTCGGCTTAACCACATTGCGCAACCAGCATGTAAAGGTGAAAGGCTCGAAGATCCGTTTTCGCTTTCGTGGCAAGAGCGGAATCGTCAGAGATGTGGATCTCCAAGATCGACGCTTGGCCAGAATCGTGCGGCGCTGCCAAGACCTCCCGGGACAAGAATTGTTTCAGTACCTCGACGAAGGCGGTGTGTCGCGCATTGTCAATTCGAGCGACGTCAATCACTATCTGCGGGAGACCACTGGAATCGATCTTACGGCGAAGGACTTTCGTACTTGGGTAGGCACCGTGCTCGCTGCGCGCGCGCTCGCGGAACTGGCGCCGTTTGCGTCAAAAAGCCAGGCTAAACGGAATATTGTTCGAGCCGTCGATGCGGTGGCGCGAAAGCTGGGAAATACCAGAGCAGTTTGCCAGAAGTGTTACATTCATCCGGCAACTGTTAAGGCGTACTTCGACGGCATGTTGCCCGAAAGCCTGAGCCGCCCCGCGCCCGCTGCTCGCGAAGCGCAGAATGGCTTAAGCGACGATGAAGCGGCGGTGATGATGATACTCGAGGAGAGCTCTAAGACGACAACCGAGAAAAAAGTTGCTTAGCTTGCGATCGATATGAACTGACGGAGTCTCAGCTCCCCGTATACGTGAGCCGCAAAACGACCAGATCCACTGAGCTGCAGGTTTTAGTGGGGCTCTTCCTGTAAACGGCCCAGCACCCGGCGCCAAAGGGTGTTTTCATTTACGGTTGCGCTTGTTTTCATTTCGTCAGGCAGAGTTGCGGGATTGTTTTTTTGCAGCTCTTCGCTAAGGGCGGTGCATTCGGCGGAGAGTTGTTTGATCAAATTGCCCATCTCCGCCTCTTTGGATGCGGTGGCTTCAATGATGCGGTCTTTTCGTTTCAATTCTTCTTCGCGCTCTTCTAATAAGCCGGTTGCTTCTAGCAAGCGCTGCTCGATATGCGCGATTCTGGCGCGATATTCCTCCTCGAGTGCTTTTAGCGCGTTATTTTTGGCCAGTATGGTTTCATCTCGGTTGGCGATCTGCAGGTTGAGCGCCGCGATTAACTCATCAGTTGCGGCGCTAGATCCGGTCTGACCCGGATCGATTCTACCGGTCGCGATCTCCTGCGCAGCGTTCGGCTGTTTTGCTGGCTGGGTATTTCTGTACCGCGGCAGGTAGTGCTTCGGTTCATGACGCGATTGGAGAGGGTTCTGGCGCAGCTGCGCTTCAACTGCGGCGATCTGCGCTTTCGATTCATGCTGCAGTCGAACAATTGCGATTTCCTGCGCATGAAGCTTTTCATTCTGTTGGTCGAGCTTTTTTCGCAGATCGTTGATCTCACCATGCCGGCTCACGTCAATCAGATGCGCTGTTTGGCTCTGCCGGATCGCGGTGGTGCAAGCGCGATCTGCAAGAGTGGTCAATTTATCGATATAGCCGAGAAGCTGATCGGCTTGGACCTCGATCTCGACGATGGAATTGGCCTCGGCGAGTGAGAAGGAAGGCGTGGCCGGAAGCGCCATGAGTCCGCCTTTCCTATCGTTGCTCTCTCGTCGCGGGATCGGAGTCGGGGCAGTGCGATCGTTTTGCATGGGGCTGGAAAACTTCTCGGTTGTGGTGAACCGTTGAGCAGCGGGGGAGCAATTCCTATTCCATGAACTATATGGTTCAGACTTGACCGTAAGTTACGAAATTTCAGTCCCTGCTGATCAATGTTTTGATGAAATATCAGATTTTGCGCAGCCACGGCCAATACTGTTCGGGCCCGCAGACCTCTTTACCCAGCGGAAGTGATCGTGCTAGTTTGCGCGAATCAATTCGAGGAGATTTTTTAATGCGCATCATCGAAAGAGCCTTCAGCGCGAAGGAGCATGGCGTCGCCGGATTTCTGTCCTATCCGGAGCAGCAGGAACCGGGTCCCGCGCTGTTCCTGATCCACCCAAAGGGCGGACTTGGCGAATACATCAAAACGGAGACGCGAAAGTTCGCGACCCTCGGCTACACCACGTTTGCAATCAATGTGTTCGAGCAACTCGGCTATCCGGAACCGACTCACATCGTCAGCGGATCCCAAATTCAAGCCAAAACCCCGGACTCGGAATTCACTCGAGTGCTCACTGAAGGCTGGCGATTTTTGCTCAAACAAAAGAACGTCAATCAAACACGGGTAGCGGTTTGCGGCTATTGTATGGGCGGGCGCATCGCGATCCATTTTGTCGCGGCAACGCCGGAAGTGCGAGCGTTCGTCGGTTATTATCCGACGGTGCGAGCGGAACCCGAGTCGTCCCTAAGACCGGTTCATCCATCCATCAGCGCAAGGAAGATCCGCTGCCCATCGATTATTCTGTATGGCGCCGACGATGTCACGACGGTTTTGCCGGTTCAGGAGCAAATGTGGCAGGCATTTAAAGAAAATCGCCAGCCGTTGGAGTGGCACTTTTTTCCGTTTGGCGGCCATGGTTATGTGGATCCTGGGGCGCCCGGATACAATGCGCATACGGCGGATCTATCGTGGCCGCTCGTGACAGACTTTTTGGAGCGCCATCTGAAGTGGAGCTCGCCGGAAGTGGTCAATCCGAACTTACCTGCCTAGCAGGAAGACTGGCAGCCGCCAGCCGGCTTCATGAATCTCTGAGCTCGAAGGCTTTCGTCACATCACCGCTCGAACTTAATCGCGTTCCCGCAGTGTATTTCGAAAAGCAGCGATCGTGAGCTTTCCTGTTACGATGCGCTCAAAATCCGAACCACTGACGTAGTGCTTTAATTGCGGCATATCAACGTCCCAGTGAAAAATTTCACGAATTCCCGGAAGGCCGGCGGGAAGCTCCTTATCTCTGTAAGAAATGGAAACATCGCGACCGCGCAAAACGCCCCGGACGATCGCCTGGTTCTCTTGGCACCATTGCAGCACGTCCGCAAACGTCACGAACGCTCCGCTCGAGACTCAACGGGATTGAGCAGATGCTCTTTTAACCCCGTATGGACGCCATAGATGACCTTGCCGATCTTTGGTCTGGGCTTCGGTTCGGTGCTTACCTGGTAAAGAATCAAACGTTCTTTCCCGGTATTGTTGAGCTGGTAGAAAAAGCCGGCGGGGACGTGCACCGCTTGGTGTTGTTCAAGATGAAATTCCTCGCCTTCTTTGAGCCCCTTCATCGTGCATTCGCCTTGAACGACGAAAAAGGTATGATCCGAGCCCGGATGGCAGTGCAATTCGTCATTAACGCCTGGTTCGTAACAATTGAGCGCGATGTGGGCGCGCTCGGTTTGCGTTGGTCGAACGTAATTGCGGCCGGTAGGCTTTCCCCACTGCGCCTGTTTTTCCACGTCGACCACGGTAATTTTGGTGATGCTTTCCATTCGTAACTCCTTACGGATTTAATTACGTTGCTGTCGAATCTATCCGAAGACGCCTTCATACTTCAAGTCAACTAACGGCGGTTTTTGACGACGTGTTATTGCTAAGCTGGATACATTTGAACTAGGTTGTTGGCGAGAGATATTTAAGTAATACTTTAATTTAAGCATCTAAGTCGAGATCAGAGTCCGCAGAATATTTTCACTTGCCCGAATTCATTGGCAAAAAGAACCGAATTGATGTCTCTGAAGCTCGCCTTCCCATTGACGTCTAAAGACTGCATGGTATCCCTTTCCGTGCAGACGTGGAGGACGAAATGGCTGCCAAAATTGATTGTATGACTTGCCGAAAAAAACCGCGAAAAAAGCGCAACAAGTAAGCTAGCCGCCGCTAAGGCGGATGGTTCCCCAAATCGGGAAGTTGCCTCAGGGTAATTCCTGACCAGAAAGGCCCGCAACCAAAGCGGGCCTTTTTATTTTCCATGAGATATCAATCATCAAGAACTGATATGGGATGAGTGAGCGGCGATGTCAGAATTTAACAAAAATCTCCTTTGCTTCATCGCCCGTGAGCTGCTTGATCGTGGAGATCCGATCGCTGAATTCCTTCAATGTGCCGAGGGACGCTGGACCGGTATCGATCAAGATGGAAAACAGCGAGAAGCCGAGGCGTTCTTTTTGTTGGCGGAAATTTTCCGCCCACTGCAGGTCAACCTGGCATTCGCCATCGGTGATGAAGACGATATCGCCTTTTTTGAAGCGCGATTGGCGAAGACACTCAAGAGCGGCGTCCAACGGTGTTTGAAAATCTGTGCCGCCCCCGGGAAAATATTCGGCCAAATCCATTATCGTCTTGGTTTCGACTTCATAACGGTCCCGCGGATTCATGTCGAGGATTTGCAGTGGCGTGTCGGCTGATGAGAAGCAAATCGAGCGAAACAAGCGTCGCTGCTTGCGGGCGATTTCCAAGAGCGTCAGCGTGACTGCCTTCGACCAGATTTCTTTGTCGCCTGACATCGACGAGCTGCCGTCAAGGCAGACAATCATGGGCCCTTTGCCTTTTTCTTCGACACCGCGCAGAGAATACTCAATCAACTCTTGGTCGAGGAAGCGGCGATAAAAATCCTTGCGCAGTACGGGATGATGCAAGGTGAGAAGCTCGTGCGGCAGGAGCCGATGAACCGCGTCGCCGCGCTCGATTTCAAGCAATTCTTCACTGGATCGTTCGAAGACTTTTTTTCGCAACGCCAGCGCATTGAACTTCATCCGCCCGACCATGCGGGCAAGTTTTTTGAGTTTTTCGTTGCCGGCGAGCCGCCGGCCCAGCTCAAGCTTCTGCCCCGGGGGGGTCCGCTGTCCGGTGCCGATCGTGTTGCCCCACGTCGCCGTCTCTTCGGTTGCGTCTTCCAACTCCTGGGCGACTTTGATCGCTTCAGCTTGAAGCCGACTCTTGGCCTGGACATCGATCTGCTCGAGATCCTCTTTGAGGCGCTGGGTTTTTTGCCGTAGCAGGGCCTCAGCCCCTTGAACCTCGCTGCCCATGCGATCCTTGGCTTTTTCGAGCGCCTTCTTTCCCTCCTCGGACATCTGCTCGTCGGGAATGGTGTCGGCGTTTTCGTATTCCTCAATTTTTTGGCTGACGATTTCTTCCTGCTTCTGGATATCCCAGAGATCGCGCATATCCCGGCGGGTCAGGAGCTTTTCTTCACGCACCAGGGCCAACAACCGCTCGCCCAAGATTAAAGTGGAAAGTCCGGCATGCGCCTCGTTCAGAAGCGTTTGCTCGCGCAGAAATTCGTACTGCGCCCCGTGATGAATTGAACGAATAAATTTTTCGTTGAGGAGCGCGCTTGCGAGCACCAGGCGGGCTTCCAAATAGTTGATGTTGTACTTGAACAGTAGAGAAAAGATATCCTGCAGCAAGGAACCGAAATGCGGTAAAAAAGCAGTGCCTTTGTCTTCCAACTCGCGCAGCGACGGCGATTCGGTGCGCAGCTGCTGCCAAACGCGTCGGTCATACGCATCGTTCTGGATCCAAAAAGTATTCTTGGGCAGCCGTTCGAAAACGCGTTTGACCGGCGCTCGTTGGATAGGCCTCGGCGGCATCAGAACTGCTCCAGCATTTCCTTTTGCAACTGCTCGATTTCATGGCGCGCGCTGTTGACTCGCTCCAGCGGGCGACCCAACCGCTTTGCCTTGTCCATGATCTGATCGACCTTTCCCAGAATGTTTCTGAGCTTGGTGTGCAGCTCGATCAAAGCGCGAGCACGCTCGTCGCTGGTTCGGGTCGATTGCAGTGCGGAGTCGCGAATCTCCCGTGACTCGTACAACAATTCGGTGATCTCTTCCTCATAGCCAAGCAAGAGCTCGCGGATCGTGTTGCGTACTTGCTCGTGCTCCGCCGGATCGCGCCAGAGAACATGCTCAAGCAAAAAAAGATGCTTTTCATAGACTTCGTTTTCGCCTTCAAGATAAGCATAGGCCTGCAACAACGGCAGCGCCTGGCGATAGCGCCGGTCGGAAGCCTGAATGTTTTTTTTGTTCAGCTCACGGCGAATATCCGCGATGCTTCGGTAAACGTGGGCTGGGAGCGAGACGTCGCGTACCTGCTGCTGCAACTCCTCGAGCTCCGCTAACGTTAAGATCGTACGCTGTGGGGCTTTTTGCGATTCCAACATGCGCAGAAAGCGAAAGTCTTCGTTGATATAGCCGACGACGAAGCGCACCAGAAAACGATCGTACAGAGCCGTCAGCTCTTCCTCTTCCGGCAGCTCGTTGCTGGCGCCAAAGAGAGTCAGTAAGGGTACGTGGATAATTTCCTTGCCGTTATGAAACAGGCGCTCATTGATGAGGGTAAGGATCGCATTCAGAATCGATGAGTTGGCCTTGAAGATCTCATCCAAAAACGCGATGTGTGCCTCGGGGAGCTTGCGACTGGTGACGCGTCGGTAATCGTCTTGCTCCAGAGCCTTGAGACTTACGGCGCCAAAGATTTCTTCAGGCGTGGTAAAGCGGGTGAGCAGCCATTGAAAATAATTCGCCCCATCGATGCGGCGACAGAGTTCATCAGCAAGCATCGATTTAGCGGTCCCGGGAGGGCCGATAATCAGCAGGTGATGCGATGAGAGCAGGGCCCCGAGAGCGCCATCAATTAAGTCGCTCCGCTCCAGGAACGTCTGCTTCAGTTCCTCGCGAATACTTTTCAGTTTTTCTCGTGCATTCATCCGGCTTTGAGTACGTTAGCAAACGGTCGGACGCGAGACAAACATTAGACAAGCGCGATGGTTTTCGATATTGAGGGAAATTATTGCTCTGGAAGGCATACAAGGATGAAACAACAACATTGCAAACTGTTCCTGGTTTCCGCGCTGGTCCTGCTGAGCGCTGGAAGTGTTCTCGCGCAGGACACAAAACTGCTGGCTACGGCAAAGAAAGAAGGCGGCAAGGTCGTCGTTTACGGTTCACTCGAAAACGATACCATGGACTTGATCTCGGCTGCTTTTCAGAAAAAAACCGGATTGGATGTGGATTATTGGCGCGATGCGGCCAATAAAGTCACGGATCGGGTTGCGGCCGAGTTCCGTGCCGGGAAACCGCAAGCCGATGTGGTGTTGACCACGACGTCGACATTGCGACTGATTCAGAAAGATGGTCTTTTGGCGAACTACGACTCACCCTCGACAAAAGCATTCCCGAAAAATGTCGTGGATGCGAATCTCGGCCCGGCGTATCGCAGCACGGTGATCGGTGTCGTTTACCATACCGGCATCATCAAGCCGGCGGAAGCGCCAAAATCCCTCGAAGACATCACCAAGCCGCAGTACAAGGGCAAAGTCGTTTTTCCCGACCCAAGCCAGCATACGACCACGGCCCAATGGTTGGCCAGTCTGCACAAGATCATGGGGAATGAAAAGGCGGATAAATTCATCCACGAGCTGGCAGCGTCGAAACCTCTGTTGGTTCCATCGCTGACGCCCGCAGGGGAACGCATCACGACTGGCGAAACTCCGATTGGCGTGGCGTTTCTCAAGAATGTGGTCTTTTACGGCAGAAATGGAGTGCCGTTGGACTACGTGCGATCCGGTAAATTCATCGGCGATGGCCAATCCATCACCCTGGCTGCCAAAGCGCCGCATGTCAGCGCCGGTAAGGCATTCGTCGATTTTTTTCTCGGCGAAGAGAGTCTCAAGATCATGGCCAATATCGGCGAGTTTGTCACACGCAAAGGCATTTATCCGCCGCTCCCGGACGCGAATAAGATTCAACTGGTCGACATGATTGAGATGGACAAGGAGGCTTTCGCCCAGAAGATGGGCGAGTACAAAAAGATATTTTTGCAGCAATGAACAGAATTTTACATGCAAGTAGGAGGCGGATTTTCAGATCCGCTCTATGTTGCATTGTCATTCTCGCATCCTTTTCGCGGAAATCCAGGCGAAACTTCGGATGGACCGTCGATTAAAGCGTTCGGGGTGACAATTGCCGCTACGGTTGGCTTCGTTCTAAAGGAAAGGACTAGGTGTGTTCGATAGCGAGTGGGATGTGATTCTGATCGGCGCGGGGCAAAATAATTTCGCCCTCGGTACCTACCTCGGCAAAGCCGGACTGAGGACGGTAATCTGTGAAACTCGGCTCGAGAACGGTGGGCGTTTGGCGAGCGAAGAAATCACGATTCCAGGCTACTGGCATAACACCCTCGCCTATTTTCAGGATAACCGAGAAGTCTCAGCGGTTTGGAAGGATCTCGAATGGGCGGAGCGGTACCACGCTGAGTTCGTTTCACCACACGTGTTGGGCTCTCTGCTTTTGGCCGACGGACGATCGATTGCGCAGCACCGATCGCTGGAAGGCACGCTTTTAAGCGTTGGTAAGTTTTCAGCTCAAGATGCCGCCGCGTGGCGTAGTCTTCACGGACGATTTAATCGGCTCGTTCGTGAGTATGTCATTCGCTATTACCACACGCGGCCCGAGAACACCGAGCCTCTTTTGCAATCTCTGGATAAGGAAGCCGATGGTCAAGAGTTTCGGCGCCTGTGGCAATCGACACCGCAACAGGTGGTCGATGAAGTGTTCGAAAACGAAGCGGTTAAGGTTTTGATCCTGGCGCAGATGGCGATCCCGCGCGGCGTGGCGCCGGACTACGCGGGCGGCGGCATTGAAGTCTTGAAAATGATTGCCGGCGATGAAATGCCCGAGCTAGCGCGCGGCGGCTCGCATTCGATCGCGCAGGTATTGCAACGTGCTTACGTTCACAGCGGCGGGCAAATCCGCGCGGTCCATCATGTGGAAAAAATCCTTGTCGATGATGATGGACGGGTAACCGGCGTGAGATTGCGCGATGGGCGGGAGTGGAAAGCTCGCCTCGCCGTGGTTTCGAACAGCGATCCTTATTCGACGTTTGTCGAGATGATCGGCGAAGAACATTTGCCGCGAACGTTTCTAGAAAGAGTTAAAGATATTAAACCCGACGAGTTTTCCTATTTTCAGCTTCATCTGGCGCTGAAGGCGCCCGTGCGTTACGCCTGGCACGAGGCGAGGGACGCTTCTGTCGCCGAGGCGATGAACGTGAGTATGGGGCCGGAACGGGCGGCGGATTTAAATCAGATGTGGAAGGAAATCCGTGCCGGTGAATTTCCCGCGCATCCCTGCCTGCACGCAATTTGCCCCACTGCGTTCGATCGACTGCAAGCGCCTACCGGAAGGCATGCCGCCTCGGTATTTTTAGCCGTGCCTTATCAGCTCAAAGGAAAAAAGCCGGAAGATTGGGTGAAGCTCAAAAACGGATTTATGGACGAGGTCTTGAAAGTGTGGCGGCGTTACGCGACCAACCTTACCGATGATAATATCGAAATGAAGGTAGCAATAGATCCGTTTTATATCGCAGGCCGTTGGCCCAATATGCGACGCGGATCGGTGTGGGTCGCACGCAAGATTGCGACGCAGATGGGAAAACAGCGCCCGATCGAACAAATCGCCAACTATCGAACGCCGATCGTCGGATTATATCAGGTCGGCGCGGGGATGCATCCCGCAGACGCGGTGATCGCCGGGTCGGGCTACAATTGTTGGCAGGTGATGAAAGAGGATTTGAAGCTGCAGTAACTTCCGAGACGATTGAACGGGTGTAAATTTTCCAACGATTGGAACGAGTTGCGTTCAAGCCGTTCAGTAGTTCAAAACGTTCAAACCGATTCGGATAATGAATTATGGCCAAAATACTTGAATACGACGGCGTCGTGATCGGCGCCGGTCACAACGGCATGATCTGCGCTGCCTATCTCGCCAAATGCGGGCAGAAGATCATGGTCGTCGAGAAAAACATGGAGGTAGGTGGTGGCCTCGATTCCCACGAGGACCGAAACTATCCCGGCTTTTGGCACAACATTCATTCGGTCTTTCACCGCGGCTTGATGATGCTGCCGTGGTTTAAGGATTTGCAGCTGGAGAATTTCGGGATTCATTACTACCGTCCCGACCCCGGTGTGGTGCAGCACTTTCTCGATAAGACCTATCTCGGCTGGTTCGCCGACGTGAAGAAAACCGTTCAGACCATCGAGCACTTCTCGAAAAAAGATGCGGCTTCCTTCTTGGACATCTGGACGCGCTGGCAGCCAGTGGTACAGAAAATCGTCTTTACGGAAACTTATGCCGTGCCGCTACCGATGGAAGAGAAACGTCCGCTACTAGAGAAAATTCGCGAAGGACGGGAGTACCTCAAATATTTCGAGACAACTCCGGAGGAGTTTGTCTTGCGCCACTTCGAGCATCCGCGCGTGCGTGCATTTATCGCCTTTCTGGGGGTGATGCGCGGCTTCGAGCTCGATGCGCCGCAAACCGGCTACCTCATCCCGGCAATGATCGCCTGGGGTGTCAATCCGCAGCTCTGCCGCGGCACCTCGCACGCGCTCGGCGATAACCTGGCCCACATGATGTCGCACAACGGCGTGGATTACATCGAAGCGAACGGCGCCGAGCGGATTCTTGTCGAGCGCGGCCAAGCCACCGCGGTCGTGCTGGAAGACGGAACGGTCATCAAGGCGCGCAAGTTTATCGCCTCCAACGTCAATCCCGTCGAGACATTCATCAAGCTCGTCGGTACGGAAAATCTCGAGCCGAAGTTTGCCAAGCTCGCAGCGAACTTCCGCTTTTCGAAGACGACGCCGATCTTTGCAGCCAACCTCGCTTTGAATGAGCGCCCTAGATACATTACCGAAGAACAGCATCCGGAGGTCGCGGGCTCCTTCATGCATATCGTCGGTCTCGACGAATATCAGGATTTAGTGAATCTCTTCGAAGATTGCCGCACGGGGCAGCTGCCGCGGAAAGCGTTCATGAACGGCGCAACGCCATCGTGGCACGATCCGACTCAGGCACCGCCCGGCAAAGCGACGGCATTTATGTGGCAACTGATGACCTACAACCTTTGGGGCAATCCGCTCAACTGGGACAAGGCGCGCGCCGAATGGCTGCCCAAGCAACTTGCGGTTTGGCAGAAATTTGCGCCGAATCTTGATGAACAGAACATTCTCTCGATCGATTCGACCACACCCCTCGATATCGAACGCCACGACAAAAATATGTACTACGGCGATTGGATGATCGGCGAATATTCCGGCGATCAAGCGTTGGAGAACCGGCCGTTTCCCGGCTGGGGCCAGTATCGCACGCCGATTGAAGGGCTGTTCATGTGCGGTTCGTCTTGCCATCCAGGCGGCAATATCACCGGCGCGCCAGGATACAACGCTGCGAAGGTGATCGCGGAATCGCTCGGAATGAAGCCTTGGTGGAAGCCGGTGGACTTCCGCGAGCATCTCAGGGGACTCATGTGAAGAGTTGGAGTGATGGAGTAATAGAGTGGTGGAGAGACGGGTCCGGATCGGAAACCCAATACTCTACTACATCAACACTCCATCATTCCAAGGATTAACCGTGAGACTTGAGGGGAAGGTGGCCATCGTTACGGGCGGCGCGCGCCACATCGGTGCGGCGTACTGTCGCAGGCTCGCGGAAGAAGGCGCGGCTGCGGTGATCGCGGATGTTCTCGATGGTGAGCCGGTCGCAGAAGAAATCCGCTCCAAAGGTGGCCGCGCCCTCTCGCTCAGAGCCGACGTATCGAAAGAAGAAGATACGAACCGCATGGCGCTAGAGACGGTGAAAACCTTTGGCCGGATCGATCTTCTCGTCAACAACGCCGCGATATTCATCAATATCCAGCGACATCCGTTCTATGAAATTACCGCTGAAGAATGGGACCGAGTCTCTGCGGTGAACATCAAAGGCCCATTTCTCTGTGCCAAGGCAGTTTTCCCGAAGATGAAAGAACAGCGGAGCGGGAAGATTATCAACATCTCTTCTTCGACGGCATATTGGGGCACGCCGAATTTTTTGCATTACGTCGCATCCAAAGC